>CAZBXS010000067.1:0-7022 GCA_964495955.1 uncultured Faecalibacterium sp. | reverse complement strand
CGCTCCAAAAAACAGAACTCATACTCAGTATGGGTTCTGTTTTTTTGTGTGCTTTTAAAATAGGGGAGAGAAGAACGAGCGGCACAAAATTTTAAAACTTTTTCTCATTTTCCTGTAAGTTTTTCCCGTCTTTCTCCGTTAATATTTTAGGCATGTTTTCATTTGCGTGCCTTTTTACATGTACACAAAAAGAACTGAAAAATATGTTGAAATATTTAGATAAAATCTATTGACTGACGACCTTTTTGTGATACAATATTTTCAAAATCACATTTGTGAAAGGGGATAGAAAAATGAAAAATAAAGGAAAATTTAAAGCTGTTTTGTCGGCTGCTTTGGCTTTTTTGCTGATATTTTCTTCGACTGAGTGCGTAATTCATGCCAAAAAGTTGACCGATAGCGAAAAAACGACTGCCACTACCGTATCATCTCATGAACATACGGTCAAAAAGTGGACGGTAATGAATACGGCAACGACAAAAAATTCGGGAAAGCGTGAGGGCAAATGCACCGTCTGTTCGAAAACCGTTAAAGAAACAATAGCGAAAATTTCGTCCGTAACACTCAGATACAAGACAGGCGTTTTTAACGGCAACGAACTTCGTGACGCCGTAACCGTCAAAGATTCAAAGGGCAAAACGCTCAAAAAAGGAAAAGATTACACTGTCACGTACAAAAACAACAAGTGGGTCGGAACTGCGACGGTAACTGTTCAGTTCATCGGGAAATATTCTGGCAAGGCAACGAAGAAATTCAACATAATCCCCGTCACACCGACACTGAAGTCCGTGGATACAAAAGAAACTTCCATGACTGTCAATTGGAAGAAAAATTCGAAACAGACCGACGGCTACGAGATATCCTACAGCGAAAACTCCGACTTTTCGAATGCGAAAACCGTGATAGCCGAGGGCAGAACAACGACCGAAAAGACAATCAAAAAGCTCAAAAAATCGACCGATTATTATGTACGTATAAGAGCGTTCAAAATTTCGGGCGGAAAGAAATACTATTCGTCATGGTCAGCCAAAATCGCCGTTACGACAAAGGGCAATGTCTACGATGTGCCCTACAGCGTACCGCAAAGCAAGAAAGTCAAGTCATCATATTTCGATGACGCAGTTTTTGTCGGCGATTCGATAAGCCTTAAACTTTACTATTACAACATGTCAAACAACGCTTTGGGTAAAGCGAAGTTTTTGACAGCCGGAAGTCTCAGCGCAACAAACGCATTGTGGGAAGTCAGCGACGAATCGGTACATCCGAGATATAACGGCAAGAAAATGAAAATCGAGGACTCCATAGCGCAGATGGGAGCCAAAAAAGTCTACATAATGCTCGGCATGAACGACATAGGTTTAGTCGGCGAAGAGCAGGCTCTTGAAAACTTCAAGACGCTGTGCAAAAGAATTAAAAAGAAGTCGCCCGACGTAAAATTCTATGTTCAGTCGGTAACGCCCCGTGTTGCGATGAGTTCGACAAGTACGGTCAGAAATCTGACGAATGCGAGAATAACAGCCTATAACAAGATGTTAAGTCAGTGTTGCAAAGAGAAAGGCTGGTACTTCGTCAACGTGGCGTCCGTCATGTTCGACAGCAAGGGCAACTTAAAATATTCATACTGCGGCGACCCGAAAACTATGGGTATGCACTTTAGCGACGAAGGCTGCAAAGCGTGGGTCGACTACTTATATACACATACAGCTTAAAGGAGATTTTATTTATGAAAAAGTTAATTTGCGTTTTACTTTCGGTTTTGATGCTTGTGTCCCTTTGTGCCTGTACAGGCGACGGTGAACAGACCGATAATACTTCCTCATCGCCGGAAAGCACTTCTTCGACGAATGAGCCGGAAAGCTCCGAGGTACAAAAAGAAATAAAACTTTCGGATATCAAAGAAAAAATCATTTCCGAGACGAACGCCGAAAACCCGATAGATGTTACTTCGGAAAGGCTCACGGAGCTTTACGGAATTGAGAGTGCGGACGTAGCCGAAAGTGCATGTTTTGTCACATCTAACGGAACGTTCCCCGAAGAAGTCATAATGATAAAATCAAAAGGTGACGACGCTCAAAAGCGTATCGCAGAACTTCTCGAAGCGAGAATAGCCGATGTGAAAGTACAGTCGGAAAACTACGACGCCGAAAATTACGCCTTAGCCCAAAAATGCAAAGTTATTACAGAGGGCGACTACGTTGCGATGTTCATTTCCGCACAGCACGAGAAGATGGAAAGCATATTCTTCGAAAGTGTAAAATAAAACAGATTTAAGCTGACGGTCGAAGCCCCGCCCGCACAAAGCGGGCGGGGCGAAATCCGACGCACCTCGAACGCACGAGCGAAGCGAGTAGTGTGAGACGGTGCACGAGGATTTCGCCGACGGCACAGACTTTGATTACAAAACAAGGAGGGAAACAGGTGGTATTTTCAAGCCTTGCTTTTATGTTTGTTTTTCTTGCGGCGACGCTGATTTTGTATTACGCCGTCCCCGTGAAATTCAGAAATTTCGTACTGTTTGCCGTGAGTTTGATTTTTTACGGCTACAGTGAACCTGTCTATATTTTTTTGATGCTGTTTTCGATAACGTTAAATTTCGCCTGCGGATTGCTTATCGAAAAGTACGAAAACAATAAAAATAAGCGTAAAGCCGTTTTAATAATTTGCGTGGTAGCAAACCTTGCACTTTTAGGCTACTTTAAGTATGCCGGACTTTTGGTACAGACGGCGAAAAAACTGCCGATATTCGCATTTTTACCCGACCCGAATATCGCCTTGCCTATAGGAATATCTTTCTATACATTCCAAACAATGTCCTATGTCATAGATACATACAGAGGAAATTGCAAAGCTCAAAAGAACTTCATAACTTTCGGAACATACGTTGCCCTTTTCCCTCAGCTTATAGCAGGCCCGATAGTCCGCTATGTCGATGTCGAAAAGCAGCTTAAAGAAAGACACGAAACAGTGGCACTTTTCAGCGACGGTGTAAGACTGTTTTTGTTCGGTTTAGCGAAAAAAGTCCTCATAGCCAACGAAATGGGTGCTCTGTGGGATTCGCTTAAAGCAACAAGCGACACAAACGGAATACTCGGCTCATGGGCAGGTATAATCGCATTCACTTTACAGATATATTTTGATTTCAGCGGATACTCCGATATGGCATGCGGACTCGGAAAAATGTTCGGCTTTAAGTTCGTCCGCAATTTCGATTACCCGTATGTTTCAAAAAGTATAACTGAATTTTGGCGTAGGTGGCACATATCTCTCGGAACGTGGTTTCGTGAATACGTCTATATCCCACTCGGCGGTAACAGAAAAGGAAAATTACGCCAATGCATTAACATATTTATAGTATGGGCACTTACGGGAATTTGGCACGGCGCAAGCTGGAATTTTCTTTTGTGGGGACTGTACTTCGGAGTTTTGCTGACAGTGGAGAAATTCTTCCTTTCGAAAGTTCTCGAAAAACTGCCGTCTGTACTGTCTCACGTTTACGCCATGTTTTTCGTTATCGTCGGCTGGGTCATTTTCGATTTTACCGATACAGGCGAAATGCTGTCGTATCTTAAATCCATGTTCTCGTTTGGTACAGGCTTGATATCCTCCGACGCTCTCTACCTTGTTGTAACACATCTTCCGCTGATTATAATTTCAGTACTTGCGAGCCTGCCCGTAGTCCGTCACCTGTACGAAAAAATGAAAAAGCTGAAATTCTATCCCGCAGTCGAAGCTGTTTTAGCTGTCGCAGTGTCGGTTCTATGCGTCGCATCGCTCGTAAGTTCGACATATAATCCGTTCTTGTATTTCAGGTTTTAGGAGGGGAGAGACATGAGTAAACTTAAAAAATCACTCTTATGTGCGGTCTTTTTGGTGTTCATTTTCACACTGTCCGTACTTTTTATCTTGCTTCCGAAAGAGAAATACTCCGAAAACGAAAAGCGAGTACTTTCCGATAAGCCGACTTTCAGCTTTTCGGCTGTAGCCGACGGTACATTTTCAAAAGAATCGGATACCTACCTTGCCGACCATTTTCCGTTTAGAAACGTATTTGTCGGTATCAACGCCTATGCTAAACTTGCCTTAGGCGAAAACGGTTCGTCCGGCGTCTACAAATGCAAAAACGGCTATCTAATCTCGGAACAAGTCGACATAAATCTCGACAAAGCCAAGTCGAATTTCGAGAAGATGTATAACTTTTCGAAGAAAACGGGACTTGATACGTCATATATCATAGTGCCGTCGTCGATATACATAATGGAAAATGTACTTCCGAAGTTCCACAAGGATTTTAAAGATGACGAAGTTTTTGAAAAAGCGAAAGAAGTTTTGCCCGAAAGCGACTTCATAGACCTGCGTGAAACATTTAAAAGTAATATTGACAGCACACAGATATACTATAAAACAGACCACCATTTAACAAGCGTCGGCTCGATGCTGATGTATGACGTTTTCTGTGACGCCGAGAAACTCAAAAAAGCCGATTTTACACTCACCGAAACTATTGACGGATTTTACGGTACATCGTATTCAAAAAGCGGACTGTGGCTTACGAAACCCGATAAGGTCGAAATATGGGAAAGCAAAAACGGCAACTACGAAGTCACAATACCCGAAAAGAACTCGGTATATGACAGTCTGTACTTCAAAGAACACATAAGCGAAGCGGACAAGTACCCGATATTCCTTGACGGCAATCACGCACTTGTTACGGTCAAAAATAAAAATCAGACTAACGGCAAGCGTCTGCTTTTAATTAAAGACTCGTTCGCTCACTGTTTCTCTACATTCCTCATTGAAAACTACGAAGAAATCTGTCTTGTCGATTTGAGATATTACAGAGAAAGCGTTACAAACCTCATAGAAGACGAAAACCTTAACGAGATACTGTTTTTATACGGTGTCGAAAACGCCGCAACGTCGACAGACTTAGGCTGGCTGGCTTAATCGGCTGTAGGACACGAATCTTTATCTTGTATGTCTGTACTTTGTTTTTGCTAAATCTTATCCCAATCTAATGGGCGATAAACGGCGTGTTTTGCACGAAGTGCAAAACACGCCGTTATAACGTCCAACTCCCTGCACAGCCGCAACTTCCTAACGCAAAACGAGGGCATCGAGCCCTCGTTTTGCGTGCGTGCACTCGCAAGCTACTGCGCACGCCTCAGCGATCCACTTCGGTCTGCCTTGCCACTTCGCCCACAGCTTAAACCTACAATCCGACCTAAAGCACGTCTAAATCTATAGCTCAAATCAGCACACTGCCCCGTGTGTTCATATTTCGAATATAAAAATAACCACAGAAACCGAAAATTCTGCGGTTATTTCTAATTCAGAGCATATTCGCCGTACAGCGAAAAAATACCGTAAAAATTAAAAATTTTCCGCAAAAACTGCGGAAAAAACGAAAAAACGGCACAATTACCCCTTGACAAGCCGTTTTAAATGGTTTATAATGCTAAACTGATTTAAAATGTGATATTGTAACTTTTCGCCACTTCGATGAATTTACAATACCACAAAGCATACAAAATTGTCAATACTTTTTCGCAAATTTTTTACAACCGTTCAAGCGAAGAGGGGCGGGGAAAAGTTGACAAATGTAAATATAAAAGATTGGAGCAGTGGTAAGCCTATGGTTAATGTAACCCCGGTGAATCTCGGAAAGAACACCCGAATGAGCTTCGGCAAGATCAAGGAAGTAATGCCTATGCCGAACCTTATCGAAGTCCAGAAGAATTCATACAAATGGTTTTTAGAGGTCGGTCTTAAGGAGGTACTCAGAGATATCGGCGAGATAACCGAACAGACGGGTAATCTCGTTCTGAGCTTTATCGACTACCGAATGGACGATAAGCCGAAATACAGCGTCAAGGAGTGCAAAGAGCGTGACGCAACATACGCAGCACCCATGCGTGTGACGGCAAGACTTGTCAACAATGAAACCGACGAGGTCAAAATAAGCGAAATATATATGGGCGACTTCCCGCTTATGACCGATAGCGGAACATTCGTTATCAACGGTGCGGAAAGAGCAATCGTATCTCAGCTCGTCCGTTCCCCCGGTGTATACTACGGCATGACACATAACGTCACCGGCAAAAAACTCTTTACAACGACCGTCATTCCCAACAGAGGCGCATGGCTCGAATATGAAACCGACCAGAACGACTTGTTCTATGTCCGTATAGATAAAAACAGAAAGATACCCATAACAACATTCATTCGTGCTTTGGGTCTGAGCTCCAATACGGATATTATCGATTTCTTCGGCGCAGATGACAGAATTGTCGCTTCCCTGGAAAAAGACAACACGAAAAATACAGAAGAAGCTCTCATCGAAGTATACAAAAAGTTGCGTCCCGGTGAACCGCCCACGCTTGACAGCGCTCAGTCTCACCTGAACGGTCTTTTCTTCGACGAGCACCGCTACGACCTTTCAAGAGTAGGCCGTTACAAGTACAACAAAAAGCTCGCTATCTCCGACAGGCTCAGAGGTATGAGAGCAGCAGAACCCATTGTCAGTGAACTTACAGGCGAGATCCTCGCCGAAAAAGGCGAACTGATAACCAAAGAAAAAGCCTATGAGATCGAACAAAACGGCGTCAAGATCGCTTTCGTTTCGGTCGAAGGCAGAGATGAACCCGTAAAGGTCATTTCAAACCACATGGTAGATATAAAGCCTTTCTTCCCGCAGTTTACGAAAGAACAGCTTTATGATGCCGGTATCAACGAAAATGTTCGTTTCTCTGTACTTCACGATCTTCTTGATACATGTGAAGCACTTGATGACGATGAGATACTCAAACTTCTCGGCGACAAGAGCGACGAACTTGTACCCAAGCATATTATCCTTGACGATATATTCGCATCTATCAACTATCTCAACTGTCTTGCTTGCGGCGTAGGCAGTGCGGACGATATCGACCATCTCGGTAACAGACGTATCCGTTGCGTAGGCGAACTTCTCCAAAACCAGTTCAGAATCGGCTTTACGAGAATGGAAAGAGTTGTCAAGGAGAGAA
>CAZBXS010000066.1:0-7053 GCA_964495955.1 uncultured Faecalibacterium sp. | reverse complement strand
ACGAAATGACCTTCGGGAGAGTACAGGCGACAGGGTACGAAAACCTCACCGAGTACCAAAAGGAAAAAGTCATCGAATTTGTTTGTGTACAGGCGGACTACATCTCGTCGGAGGGTTATTCGGACGGAGAAACCGTCGACAGTTACAGCGTCCTTGATATTTCCGTCTCGGTAGGCTCGAACAAAAGCGAGAGTGAACGCTTGGGAGTGTCCGCTCTCGCTCTTTCTCTGCTCAGACAGTCGGGACTTATGTGGAGGACATGTTGATATGGCAAGAAAAGTAAAAAAAGCCGTACCGTTTCCCGATTGGCTGTTAAAAACACCCTGTACGGTGTTTTTGGACGAAGCAGGGATAACCGAGGACGGCGAAAAAAAGACAGCCGACGGCGGTACAGAAAGAATGTGCATATATTCCGAAAGGCTCAAAAGAGTATATCAAAAGGACGGAAAGGTTACCGAAATAACGGGTAAGGTCATTGTAAAAGGCGACATTGCACCCGAAAAAGAAATATCGTCGGGAACAATTCTTTTACATAACCGAAAACGACGCATATTCTCATCTCAAAGAGCGAGAAATCCCGACGGCTCGGTTCATCACACGGAGTTTGAAATTATATGAAAGTCAAAGTCAAGCTCAATTTGAAAAACATCGCCGCAACCGAAAAGGATATCGAATATGCCCTTATAGAGACAGCCGAAGCGATAAAAGATGACCTGCAACAGTCGCAGACGATGCCGTTTGATACCGGTGCACTTCAAAACCGCTCGACTTTTGTCGATGACAGCAAAAGCACAAGCGGACGGGTGACTGTAGTATCCGACACACCGTACGCAAGGCGTCTGTACTTTCACCCGGAATACAAATTCAAAAAAGACGGCAATCCGAACGCAGGCGGACTGTGGTTTGAACCGTATATCACAGGAGCAAAAAAAGACTTCGTAAAAGACAGTTTTGTGAGACTTTTGAAAGCGAGGGCGAAAAGATGACACTTGCCGAATTAAGAAATCGATTTAAGGATGAATTCGGGTGGAGCGAGAGTATCTCGGTCGGAAAAATAGACCGAGACTGTGACATAGCATTCTGCTTGTATCCCACACAGACGGGAAAAAACAAGCAACACACAGTCGGCGGGAAAAAGAACCGAAGCTATAAAAGCCGAACGGTAACGCTTCTTCTCAGAGCCGGAAGAAACGCCGTAAAGGCAGATGAGCTTGCTCGTCGAGTGTATGATTTCTTCGACGAAAAAAGCTACACACTCGGCGAAGTGAACTCATTTATTTTGCAGGTATATTCCGAGCCGATATCTCTGGGAACGGACGACAGCGGAATATATGAGTACTCATACGAAATAGAAGTTTATTTTATGCATTTAGGAGGATAATTTAAGATGTCAAAAGTAAAAACGGGAGTGTTCCCGTGCCACGATTTAGATATTCAAATTTCAACAAACGGCGACAGTGAAGCGCCGACCTTTGCACCTATTAAAGATATGGAGAGTGCAAGTATAGAGGTCGATACGGGTGTCGAAACTTGGACCCCGTTTGATACAGGCGGTTGGCAAAGAGCACTTGCCACGGCCAAAGCGGTCAACCTATCGTTTTCGGGAAAGCGTAATTTAGGCGACCCCGGAAACGACTATGTAGCCGAAAAAGCGTGGCTTAACGGTAGGGACTGCGATTCTATAGTAAAAATCGACTTTCCCAACGGCGACAGCGTACAAATTCCGTGCGTAATCGCCGTCACAAACCCCGGTTCAAGCGATTCGACAGCAGTTGCACCGCTCGAATTCGACCTCAATTCAAACGGAAAACCGACCTATACAGAGGCTTCGGACTAAAAAGGAGACTTGAAAATGAGAATAATCGACACAGAAAACAAGATACTCACAGGCGATAATCACCCTCAACTTAAAATCGGTGACAAACTCTACACCGTCGACGACAGAAAGAGCACTTGGGATAAAATACAAGCGTTGCAGGACGACGATAGCGTACAGGACAAGGATACAGCGGTACTCAATCTTGCACTCGGAAAGAAAGCGACAAAGGAAATTTTGGGGTTAGACCTCTCGCTTGAA
This sequence comes from uncultured Faecalibacterium sp., assembly GCA_964495955.1. Taxonomy (GTDB): domain Bacteria; phylum Bacillota; class Clostridia; order Oscillospirales; family Acutalibacteraceae; genus UBA6857. The sequence continues at coordinate 4,976 of CAZBXS010000066.1, read as the reverse complement.
GGGTACACAAATTTGACCTTCTTCGTGATGAGTGCAATCACGGGTGAGGACTTCGAAGAACTGAAAAAGGCGGCACGAGAAAGAAAAAACTAAACGAAATCCTGTATGACGAAAAATTCGATGAGAACCTGATAATAGCGTCATTCGCTCAACAGTACGGCATCAGACTTTTGAAAGAGGACATTTGTGTTAATGAGTACAGGAAACTTTTAATCGGCCTTTCGGGTGATACGCCCCTGGGATATGCCGTGCGCATCAGAAGCGAAACAGACCGAGAGGTTATCGAAAAAATGTCGGTTCACGAAAAGAAGATGCGCCGTGAATGGCAAAACTTCATATCTTCAAAATATGAAAGTGCACCGACACAGTACACAATGACAGTTGAACAAGTACAGGAAATGTTCAAAAGTCTCGCAAAAGGAGGCGGTAGAAAATAGGAAACGGAAAAACAAGCGTAGGCTCGGTTTTCTTCGATATACGGACAAATTCGGGTGCGTTTTCAAAAGGCATAAGTTCTGCCGCATCTTCGGCACAAAGCGTTATGTCCTCGGCGATGTCGAGCGTCGGCAAGTACATTGCGGCGGCGTTTTCTCTCACCGCTGTTGTGTCTTTCGGCAAAAAGTGCGTCGAAGTAGCAAGCGAAACGCAGTCTGCGTGGAAAGGTCTAAGCTCAATTTTAAACGGGCAGGGAAAGAGCTTCTCATCGGCTAACGAATTCATACAGGAATATATTTCCGACGGCTTAGTGCCTTTGAATAATGCGGTCTCCGCATACAAAAACCTTGCCGCAAGAGGCTACAGCACCGAACAGATCGAAAGCGTACTTACATCATTAAAAGATGCGGCGGCTTTCGGCAGACAGGCGTCATATTCCTACGGTGACGCTATCACCTCGGCTACAGAGGGACTTAAAAACGAAAATTCGATACTTGTCGATAACGCAGGTGTGACGAAAAATGTCTCGAAAATGTGGGAAGAGTACGCAGACAGCATCGGCACAACGAGAGACAAGCTGACCGACCAACAGAAGATACAAGCCGAAGTCAACGGCATTATAAACGAAACAAAGTGGCAAGTCGGAGACGCCGCAAAATACGCCGACAGCTTTGCAGGAAGGACAGCAAAGCTGTCGGCTTCACTTTTAACGCTGAAAACAAACATCGGCGAAATCGTAATGCCGATAGCGGATCTGTTCGTACCCGCAATACAGTCGGCAATCAGTTGGGCGAACAAGCTTTGCCTTTCGATTAAAGATGTCCTTTCGTCCTTCGGCTTGGAAGTACCCGACATTTCGGCGTACTCGTCGGCTTCTTCCTCGGCTTTGGAAACGGCTTCGGCAATTCAGTCAGAGGGTGACGCAGTCGAAGAAGCGGCTAAGAAAGCGAAAAAGGCGAAAGGTGCGTTCGCCGCATTTGATGAAATAAACGTCCTGTCGAAAAACGATACAAGTACATCATCTGACAAAAAGAATTCATCTTCCGATACTTCGTCGGCAGGTGACACGCTTTCGGCTTTAACTGCGGTACAAAATACAGCGGAAGATACATCGAGTATTTTCGATACTCTAAAAGCGAAAATCTCAACGCTTTGGGACGGCTTTTCGTCGGGGTTCGAAAGCGAGAGAAAAAATCTGTCATCCTGCTTGCACTCGGCGAAAACGAATGTCCTAACCGTTTGGAATGACATAAAGAAACTCGGCTCTCCGCTTAAAAATTGGGCGTCGACGAGCCTTAAAAAGAACTTCGAAGCATTCTGCCATACTTGTGCAGGCATCTTCCTCGGACTTTTCGACAGCGTAAACACAGCGTTTTCGGATATTTGGGACGCCGTATTTTCCGTGGTAGAAAAGTTCGTATCAAAAGGCTTACCGGTTATTACCGATTTTTCTACAGGCATGCTCGAAACTATAAGTACAGCGTTTTCGGCGGTAAAAGAAGTGACCGACAAAGTATGGAAAGACGGCGTAGCACCTGCTTTGGAGTTTGTGTCTACGGTTTTTTGCGATGTGTGGGACATAATAAGCGAAAATTGGGATACATACGGGAAGCCGATTTTCGACGGAATAAAAACAGCGGTCGAAAACACAAAAAATGTCATACTCAAAGTATGGGACGGCTACATAAAACCCGTAGTCGATAAGGTAATGCAGGTTGCAGGAGAAATTTGGAAAAATCATCTGAAACCTCTTGTCGATAACATTATATCATTTGCAGCTGAATTTAAGCTGTGCGCATTGACGATTTATAATAACTTCATCTGTCCGCTCATTGAGTGGGTAGCAGAAAGGTTGCAACCGAAATTTATGTGGCTGTTTAACACGGTTATGGAAAAAGCCGTGCCGTTCGTAACAAGGCTGATAGACCGTTTCAACGCTTTTATTACTACTCTTAGGGGTGTCATTTCGTTTATCACAAATGTATTTTCTGGCGACTGGAAAGAGGCTTGGGAACAGATTAAAACGGCGTTCTTTAACATATGGGAGAAGATAAAAGCTATCCCGTCAAATGCGTGGACAGCGATAAAAAAGACTTTTTCGGGCACCAAAGAATTTTTTTCCAACATATTCTCAGGTGCGTGGACAGCTGTTAAAAACGCCTTTTCGTCCGTCGGTTCGTTCTTCGGCGGTATTTGGAATACTATCAAGTCGAAGTTTACGGACATAGGCACAAAAATCGGGCAGTCGGTATCGGGTGCATTTACAAGCGTGATAAATACCGTACTTGCAACAGTGGAAAAAACGCTTAACTCGCCGATAAATGCCATAAATAACTTGCTTGATGTTATCAACAAAGTTCCCGGCATTAGTATTCCGAAACTTAACACATTCTCGCTGCCTCGCTTGTACAACGGCGGTTGGATCTCGGCGAACGACCCGACGCTTGCTATCGTCGGCGATAACAGGCGAGAGGGAGAAATCGTCACACCCGAAAGCAAGATAAGAGAGCAGGTTGAAAAAGCACTTTCGAAGTTCAAAGGCGGTGTCACTCAGACGGTACAGACAGTAAAACTTTGTATCGAACTTATCATCAAGTACCCCGACGGAAAGACCGTCATAAAGCAAATCAATGAAGCGCAGATTAAGGAAGGACGGATTTTGCTTGAAATATGAAAAGTACGAAGTTGTGATTAACGGCTCGATTGTACTGACACCCGATGTAGGATTCGGATGGGAATATCCACAGACCGACGGAGAGGGGAGCGGTGCGACAGACGAAAATGTAATGATTCGTGAAGTCCTGCCCGAAAGGGACAAGCTCGTTTTGAAATTTTCGGGCAGAGGAATGAAAGAAAACGATATCAGAACTGTGCTCAAGGTCAGAAGAATGGACGAATGTACGGTCAACTTCTACGACCTTGCCGAAGGTGAGAGAATGACAAAGAAAATGTACCCCGTTTCCGATACGATAAACGCCGATTTTTTCATAAACGGTGAGTTTGTCGTTGAGCCGTTCGAACTGAGGTTCATACAGATGATACCGAACTAAATTGAATTTGACGAAATTCATCGGTTTGCGTAACTTGTTTTAGGAGGTAAAAAATGTACAAACCAAGCGATGAATACTTAAACTACATTTCATCATCAATTATCAGAAAGCCATTGAGCAAAATCGTTGTCGACGGTGTCGAGTACAGGCAACTGAAATCGTACCCGAAAATCGAACACTCCGACGACAGTCCGTTCGGCGTCTTTCCGATAAAAGAATGTACCTTCGAAATATATGACCTTGAGGGTACACTTTCACTTAGAGGAAAAGAAATCGAAGTGTACAGAGGCTTAACACTGCCGACAGGCGATGAATGGATACCGATGGGCATTTTTGACGCCGAAGCCGACGGCATCAGCTCCAATGCGTCTGCGAAAACCGTTAAATTCAAAGGCTACGACCGAGCGAGAAAGTTTGATATCGAATATAACGGAGAGAATCAGATTTTCCCTTGCACCGTATGTGATTTTGTGCGAAAAATATGCAAAAATCATTTGGTAGAACTTGAAAGTGAAAATTTTCCGCTAAGCGATCTTACACTTTCCGAGCAACCGGAAATTGCCGACGGTACAACCGAAAGGGAGCTTATATCGAAAATAGCCGAACTCGGCGGTTGTATAGCGCAGATAACACGAGACGGAAAACTGAGAATAAGCAAATCATACAAAACCGACCGCACGTTGTCGCCGTCAAAATACAAGGACTTTTCGAAAAATACACCCATACATTTTTCGAAAGTGAACATAGTCTCGGACGCAGGAACGCTTTCTCTTACCGCAAAAAATAACGGCGAAGCAATCAATCGACAGTACGAAATTGAAAACAATCCTTTTACAAAAGGCAGAGAGGAAGAACTGATAACACAAGTCGGTGAAAACATAATATCATCGACGATTACTCCTTTTGAAATTTCGCAAGCGATAGACGATTTCATCTTCGACCTCGGCGACGAAATTTCCGTCTTGGCGAAAGATAATACCGCTTCAACAGTCACGGTACTCTCAATTTCAACGCAAGACCGAATTAAATCGACTTTGAAAGCGGAAATATCATCGGGGGAAACAACGGTACAGGGAAGCGTCAAACAACAGCTAAAGGTACAGGAAAAGAAAACAGAACTTTTCGAGAAAGCACAAGAGAGCTTGAATAGCATCATGAGCGGTGCATTGGGTTTGTACAAAACAGAAAATGCAGGAGCATCGGGCGGAAAAATTGTTTATTTTCATAATGAGCCGACCCTTACTTTGTCCTCGTACATAGTAACGGTCAATTCATCGGGTTTTGCGTATACGACGGGTTCGGGTTGCTGGAACGGCGGCGAACCTAAATGGAAATACGGCGTTGACAAGGACGGAAACGCAGTTTTAAATACACTCGCTTTACACGGCTTGACAGCCGACTGGATTAAAGCGGGTACGATTTTATCGAAAGATGAAACCACCCGCTTCGACCTCGACAAAGGCGAAATTACGACCGAGAAGTCATCGACCG
>CAZBXS010000065.1:0-7365 GCA_964495955.1 uncultured Faecalibacterium sp. | reverse complement strand
GCCGCCGTCGCCTGACCGCCGAAAGAAGATGCGGCTATATCGGCTCTGTTTATCGCAAGTGAAATTATATTCCTGAGTTTAGCATCTTTCAAAATGCCCTTAGTCGTTTTCAAGCCTACGTATACGAGATTGTTTAGCGGTACAGAGACCGACTGAGCGGTAACTCTTTCAAATTCGCAGTCTCTCAAATCGTCAAAAGCCAAGCCGATTTCACCGACCTGTACCAAGCCGAAAAGCGTTTTTGAGTCTCTGACATCATAAAGCGATACTTTCGAAAAAGTTGCCTTTTTCTTTTCGACGTGGTCGGCGTTTGATTTAAGTTTTCCGTTTGAAAGGTAGTATCTTCCCGAACCGACAGCTTTTTCGCCCGTTGCCGAATTCGATTTTACGATCGGAAAAGTCAGACACGACAGTGCGTACACATCGTCGTTTTCGAGTTTGAATATGACAGTTCGTGAATCCTGAGCGTAAGCCGATACGAAATTTTCAAGTTGTCCGCTGAAGTTGTCGCTTTCTTTCGCTTTGTTGTACGAGTAAACGACATCGCTCGCCGAAACTGTGGTCGAATCGGAGAATTTGACGCCTTTTTTGATTTTTATTTTGACCGTCTTTCCGTCGACTGTACCCTCTTTCGCTAAGACTGCGACGGGCGAAAACTCCGAGTTAATTTTATACAGAGGGTCATATAAAAGTGTGGATAACTCTCTGTTTATCTCGGTTTTCATCTCGAACGGATCCAGTCCGTCCTTTGAACTATAGGCAAGAGTTAGCGTGGTTTTTATCGTCTGTTGTACTTGGGTTTCGTCCGTGGTGTCGCTGTCGCTTTCGTTTGTACTGTCGCCCGGTTCGCTGTTTTCGACTTCGTCCGACGGTTGCGAACTGTCAACATTTTCGTTTGTACCGCATGAAACAAAACTTAAAGTCATCAATAAAGCTAAAAATATCAAAAGTGCTTTTTTCATTTTTCGTCTTCCTTTCGATTTTATCGTTATCTCTCTTTAATAAGTATTCTTTCGACCGATAGCGTCTTTCCGCTTTTTTCGTCAACGTCGAAGATGCAAGAGCCGAATACGCACTTTCCGTCCGAGTGGATAAATTTCGCCTGTACCCCGTCTTTCAATCGTGAAATGACGCAGGCAGGGTCGACGCCGAGACAGGAGTTTTCCGTACCGACCATTCCGAGATCGGTTATGTAACCCGTACCGTTCGGCAACACGCATTCGTCTGAGGTCTGTACATGTGTATGTGTACCCCAAAGAGCACTGATTTTTCCGTCAAGGTAAAACGCAAGTGCCCTTTTTTCGCCCGTCGCTTCGGCGTGAAAATCGACAAGTTTTATCTTAGCCGATTTCACTTCTTCGTTTTCCAAAATACTGTCGGCACAGGTGAACGGGTTATCGGTGTTTTCAAGAAACGCCTGACCCATAAGATTGATTACCGCAACGCTGACACGTCCCAAATCGAGTACGGTAAAACCTCTGCCATACGGGCAAACATTATAGTTTGCAGGACGGATAATATCCCGCTTTTCATCAAGATAGTCACGTATTTCTTTTTTTCTTAAAACGTGGTTACCTGTTGTTATCACATCGGCACCGACAGAAAAAAGACTGTCCGCACTTTTCGGCGTGACGGCGTTTGAAACGTCGGAGTTTTCGCCGTTGATGATGCAAAAATTTATGTTCTTTTCTTTTTTGAGTATCGGCAAAGTTTTGGCTAAAAATCTGTATCCGTTTTCGCCGACAACGTCACCTACAGCAAGTATTCTCATTCGTCGTCCTCATAATATCCGTCGTCTTCGGGATAGTAGTCCCAGCCGTCGTAGTAATTTGTCTGTCTTTCCGGTGACGGTATTTCTTCTATCGCTTCCAATTTTTGACCCGCCATCCATAATGTCGGGGTAAGTCTGAGCGTGTAACCGCAACCGTTGGGTGTCAGCCACTCGTGCATTGACGCTTCGGGGAGTGCGAATGCCGCCATCAACGTCATGATGACGCCGCCGTGTGTGATGATTGCCGTACTTTCCGTTTGGGATTTCATCACACCCTCGACAATAGCCGCAAAAGAAGTGCATACACGTTTTATAAATTCGGAGTTACTCTCGCCAAACGGTGGTTCGATATCTTTGTCGCCTCTGAGCCAGTCGTCGAAAAGTTCCTCTTTTTCGTGCAATTCCTCGGCTGTCCTACCCTCAAATTCACCGAAGTTGTATTCTATAAGTCCGTCTATCGTGGCTATCGCCGAATCGGGATAAAGTATTCTCGCCGTTTCGACGCAACGTGAAAGAGGAGAAGAAAAAACGGCGTCGGCGTACGGGTAAATGTACTCCTGTTTCATCTGTTCAAGCTGTTCGATACCCGTTTGGCTCAAAGGTACATCGGTGTGTCCGATATATTTTCCGCTTGAGTCCTCTAAAGTAAGTCCGTGACGGATAAGATGTATTTTGTAAGTTTTCATATGTCAACACTCCTTGTAAAATTTTCGGTGTAGTGGTTTAAGCATTGAAGTTAAATCCGAAGCCGCCTAAAACGGCGTATTTTCGTCTCTTTACGGTAAACCCACTCGAAACTCCATCCGTTTTAGGTCGAAGAATTTGTTTTGAGGTAATCGGATGCAGATGCAAGGCAAAAGCGGAGCAAATCCTGACGGATTTGCGAGCATTTTAACGCAGCAGATGCGCCGAGGAGCCAAAACAAATCGGGTTTGGGTTTGACTTTAATGCTTAAGCTGACTAAATTATAATTATAATAAAAATATGTTAAAAAATCAATGGGTGGGGGTATGCAGGAATAGGGTTATTTTTTATAGCCACACGATGCCGTAGGCAACGGGTGGGTGGGCGGGTTCGGTGCGAAGCAGGCACTTGGGCGCCCAAAGGGCGTCAAAAGTGAATGCGTAGCGCCGACTTGTGGGAGAAGAAATTCTGATATAGATAGCGGTTGTCGGGGCGTAGAGATTAGCGTGGCAAACAGCGAAAAGTCTGTGAAAAATTTAGCTTACCCCAACCGACTACAGGGAACACCAAGCAAAATCTAACCGCTAATCTCTACATCCGGCGACGCCCTCGTGCACCGTCTCAGACCGTTCGCTTCGCTCACGCCTTCGAGGTGCGTCGTGCGTCGCCCGCACGACTTCGGTGTGCGGTTCTACACCCAACCAACCACACAAAAAAGCGTTTCGGCTTCGCCGAAACGCTTTTCACATTCAGATTATATAAATCTCCCCACTGTCCGCAGACTGACACGTACATCAACCGCAAATCGCTTTTTTAATTGCTAATTATCTGTACAGCGAGAATATGCTTACTCTGTTGTCCTCTAAGACTACGTTTGACTGACCGTAGATTTCGTTTTGTACTATCTGTGCGACTTTCGGGTAGTCCTGTACTACTACGCTCATTCCGCCGATTGTCGGGGTCTTGAAAATCTCCGGGTCGGTAATCGTTATCTGCTCAATGTCGTAGTTCAGCCAGCCGTTTGCCAACGCTCTGGTCGCATAGCCTAATATCTCCGTCTTCGTCATGTCTGTTTGGAAGTACTTGAAAACTTTGTTGAGCATGTCGGTGAGCTGTGTCATCGACGCTCCTTTACAGCTTTCGATAAACGCCATGATAACCTGTCTTTGTCTTCTTGTACGGCTGACATCTGCGTCTGCATCGGAGTGACGCTGTCTTGCGAAATAGAACGCCTGCTTTCCGTTAAGAAGTACGTTTTCGCCGACAGGGCATTCCAACTGCCACTCACGCATCATGTTTTTAGACTCATACTCCTGTACGTCAACACGAATTCCGCCGACGGCATCAACTAAGTTTTGGAACGATTTAAAGTCGGTCACGACGTAGTGGTCGATTTTGACTTTGAATACGTTTTCTATCGTTTCGACCGTACATTTCGCCGTTTTTCCGTAGAAGTAGGCGGCGTTCATTTTGTTGTAGTACTCGCCACCGCTTGGCGTTTTGAAGTACACCCAACTGTCTCTGAAGAACGACACCATGTGGATCTTCTTGGTCTTTGTGTTGAGCGATACGAGCATCATTGTGTCGCTTCGTCCGCCCTCTGTCAAGCCGTGTTTTGAGTCAAGACCCAAAAGCAGTACGTTTATGACGTTTTTCGACTGCATCGGTTCACCTGCGTAGTACCACTGTTTGACATAGTCGTTGAGACTTCCTGCCGAGCTTACGGCGGCGTAGAGGTCTTGGTCTTCTTCTTCGTAGATTACGTCCTTGTTTTCCTCGACAACGGGCGGTTCGGTCGGCGCTTCGTCCTCGATTTTGTCAAGCATTGCGTTGACGAAGCCGTATCCGACACCTATTATGATCATCACGAAGCAGACGAAACCGTAGGCGATTTTCGCTCTGCGACGCTTGTTTTTCCACAGGCTGACGAAAAAGTTCATTTTCTGTTCCTCTTCGTCGCCCAACCCTTTCGCACGCCCGTCTTCTGCGGGCTGAGAGTTACTGCCGATATCCTCGAATTCGGTTATCGGTGTGCTCTCACTATTTTTTTGTACAGATGAAGTGTTGCCGTCACCGTCAATTTGTGCATCGGTTTCGGCTTTTTCTTCAGCGTCGATTGAGTTTGCGGACACTTTTTCATCGGCTGATGTTTCACTTTCCTGTCTGTACAGGTGACTGTCGCTGTTTATTTCGGCGTTTTCGATATTTTCGAAATTTACGGTGCTTTCTGCGTTTTTCACTTTACCGCTTTCACCGCTTTTTTCGCCGAAATTTTTAAAAAATCCGTTTTCTTCGTCCGACTGCATTATTTCACGTTCGGCTTCTTCGGGGGAAGAATACTTTCGTGCGTCGGTTTCGAAATTTTCGGTATTACCGTTTTTTGCGTCTTTTTCAGGCTCAAAGCCATCTGTTTCGATTATTTTCATTTTTTCACATCCCATTTTTTTGAATTCGAAATTCGAAGTTCGAAGTTCGGAATTGCTTTATTTTCAGTTTGTGCGTTTGTATTAAATTTTTTCTGCGTCTGTCACTTCTTACCTATTACCTTTTACTTCTTACCTGTGAGCGTAGCAAACACGACCCCTCTGTCACTTCGTGACATCTCCCCTACAGGAGAGACGAGATTTAGTTCCTGCGTTTGTATTTAATTTCTGCTAAAACTCAGTTTCGACTGAGGGGTAAATCGGGTGCGGGTGTCCCGCCCACAATTATTCATTATTCATCATTCAATATTCATTGTGAGCGTAGCGAACTTCTCCCTCCGTCACGACTTGCGTCGTGCCACCTCCCTCAAACATGAGGGAGGATTTGGGGTGTTTCGTGCTTCGCACGAAACACCGTTGCTGACTTTTAATTTGTGCGATTGTATTTGATTTCTGCACAATTTCGCCCTTGGCTCTCCTTTAGGGGAGCTGTCTGCGTAGCAGACTGAGGGGTCAATCGGCAAAGCACAAAATACCTTTTATATCAGACGTAGCGTCCGTTACTTCTACCGTATTACCTCTTATTTTTTACCTGTGAGCGTAGCGAACAACGTCTGTCCGCTCAATCACCCGTACAATAATTTCGAATTTATTCCGCAACTTCTGCGTTTTCGTCGGCTTTTTCGTCTGCGTCGGTCTCGGTATTGCTTTCTGCGTTGTCGTTATTTTCCGACTTTTCAACCGCTGCTACCGATACGACTTTTTCATTTTCGCTGACTTTCATTACTCTGACACCTTTTGCACCTCTTGCTACGGTGTTTATCTGTGATGCCGGAATACGAATGATTATACCATCTGACGAAATAATAATCAAGTCGTTTTCATCATCAATTACATTTATTGACGCAACAAGACCGTATTTGTCGGTTTTGTAGTTCTTAACTCCCTTTCCGCCTCTTGACTGAAGTCTGTAGTCGTCGTTTTCGCTAAGTCTGCCGTAGCCTGTTTCGGTGACTGTGAGTATCTTCTTTCCTTCTTCGACGATACCCATACCTATTACTTCGTCACCCTCTTTGAGCGTGATCGCCTTTACACCACGGGCAATTCTTCCCATTTCTCTGGCGTCGGTCTCGTTAAATCTGATACTCATGCCGTTTCTTGTGGCTACTACAACGTCGCTGTTACCCTTTGTCAGTTTGACCCATGCAAGCTCGTCACCTTCTGCGAGGCTGACTGCTATAACGCCCGATTTTCTCAAGTTTTTGTACACATCAAGGCTTGTTCTCTTGACAATTCCCTTGCGTGTGACCATTACGAGATACTGTCCGTCGTCATAGTCGGGTATTCTTATCATTGCGCTTATCTTCTCGTCCGTCTCTATCGGAAGAAGATTTATTATATTAGTACCTCTTGCATTGCGGCTTCCCTCCGGAATTTCGTATCCCTTTAACCTGTACGCTTTTCCTTTGGTGGTAAAGAACATAATATAATCGTGAGAGCCACACGTAAACATTGTCGTTGCGACGTCTTCTTCACGGCGGTTCATGCCCTTGATGCCCTTACCGCCTCTGTTTTGGATAGAATATGCGTCTGTCGGCTGGCGTTTGATGTAACCCATATTTGTCAGCGTAAATACACATTCTTCAACGGGTATCAAGTCCTCGATGTCGACTTCACCGCTGACATTTTCAATAGACGTCAGTCTTTCATCGCCGAATTTTTCGCCGACTTTCTGCGCTTCTTCTTTTACTATCTGAAGTACTCTCGTTTCGCTTGAGAGTATGTCTAAGTAATCTGCGATTTTTTCTTTAAGCTGTAAAAGTTCGGCTTCTATCTTCTCACGCTCAAGTCCGGTCAACTGTCCGAGCCTCATCTGTACGATAGCCTGCGCCTGTACTTCGTCAAGACCGAATCTTTCGATAAGTGCGACTTTGCCCGATGCTTGATCTTTCGACGCTCTGAGGATAGCGATAACTTCGTCGATGAAATCGAGAGCTATTTTCAAGCCTTCCAAAATGTGCGCTCTTTCCTGCGCTTTTTTAAGGTCGTAGCGTGTACGTCTTGTTACTACTTCCTCTTGGAAATCAATGTAATTTTTGAGGATATCTTTAAGGGGCAAAATTCTCGGTACACCGTCTACGAGTGCGAGCATGATAATACCGTAGGTGACTTGAAGCTGAGTGAGCGAGAACAGCTGATTTAAAAGTACCTGTGGGTTTGCGTCACGCTTTAAGTCTATTACAAGGTGCATACCGTTTCTGTCCGAGTAGTCGTTTATGTCCGAAATGCCCTCAATTCTCTTGTCTTTGACGAGGTCAGCCATAGATTCGATAAGTCTCTTTTTGTTGACCTGATAGGGAAGTTCTGATACTACTATTTGGTACTTGCCGTTCTTTGCTTCGACTATTTCGGTTTTGGCTCTGACGAGAATTTTTCCTCTGCCCGTAGCGTATGCGGCTCTGATACCGGCTCTGCCCATGACGATAC
>CAZBXS010000064.1:0-7421 GCA_964495955.1 uncultured Faecalibacterium sp. | reverse complement strand
GGAGGTGGCACGACGCAAGTCGTGACGGAGGGAGAAGAAGTCGGCGAAGATGAGATTAAATATAGAAGATGTAACCGAAAATCAGTGCAGGTCAATCCCTCAGTCAGCTACGCTGACAGCTCCCTTTGCACAAGGGAGCCAAACCCCTCAGTCAAGGCTTCGCCTTGCCAGCTCCCCTAAAGGTGAGCCGAGGGCGAGTTTAAGCAGAAATCAAATACAATCGCAGAAATTAAAATCCTGCAACGGTGTTTCGTGCGAAGCACGAAACATTGTTACAATCGGGTGCGGGTGTCCCGCCCACAATTATTCATTATTCATTGTGAGCGTAGCGAACCACAGGTGAGCCAAGACCGACCCCAAGCAGAAACCAAACCTCGTCTCTCCTATAGGGGAGATGTCACGCAAAGCGTGACAGAGGGGTACGGACAAGCAGAAATTCTACAAAAACACCCACAAACCAAAATCAAAACCATTCCGAATTCCGCATTTCGCATTTCGAATTCAAGAAAAAGGGAGGATACCAATATGCCGTCACCGTTAGCCGACAGTATTCGGCCCAAAAGCCTTGACGATATCGTCGGGCAGAAACATATTTTAGGAGAAAACAAACCGCTTCGAAACATGATCGAGGACGGTCATATAACTAACCTCATTTTCTACGGCCCGTCCGGCGTTGGCAAAACTACGCTTGCGGAGATAATCGCAGGGAAAACCAACAAGCGCTTACACAAGCTCAACGCAACTCAGGCTACGACCGCTCAGATACGTGAGATAGTCTCGGAGCTTCACACTCTACAAGCGCCAAACGGCATTCTCCTGTACCTTGACGAAATTCAATATTTCACGAAAAAACAACAGCAAACTTTGCTTGAATACATAGAAAACGGCGATGTCACACTCATCGCCTCCACGACCGAAAACCCCTATTTTTACATTCACAATGCGATACTTTCCAGAAGTACCGTTTTCGAGTTTAAAAGCGTCGAAAGTGCCGAGATAAAAAAAGCGGTCGAGCGTGCGTTTTCCATCGTCGGTGAACAGTACGGGTGGGTGTTCGAGTTTGAAGACGGAGTACTTGAAAGAATGTCCGTCGGTTGCGGTGGCGACGTCAGGAAAGCTGTCAACACTGTCGAACTTTGCGCCTTTTCCACAAGAAACACCGACGGTGTGAAAAAAATCACCATGGAAAACGTAAGTCTGCTGACACAAAAAAGTTCGATGAAATACGACCGAGACGGCGACTATCACTACGATACGCTCTCGGCGTTTCAAAAATCAATGCGAGGATCCGACCCCGACGCAGCGCTTCACTACCTTGCACGCCTTTTGGAGTCGGGCGACATGCCCGGAGCTATACGCAGGCTTATGGTGTGTGCGTGCGAAGACGTCGGACTTGCCTATCCGATGATAATTCCCATAGTAAAATCGGCAGTCGATATCGCTCTTGCGGTCGGAATGCCCGAAGCGAGAATACCTTTGGCGGACGCCGTTGTACTTGTATGTAACAGCCCGAAATCAAATTCCGCTTATTTGGCGTACGACAAAGCACAGCAGGACGTACAGGCAGGTCACGCAGGCCCGATACCACGCAATTTACAAAACAAACATTTCGACGGAGAGGACAACCAAAACAAAGGACAGTTCTATGTCTATCCGCATGATTATCCGTACCATTATGTACACCAGCAGTATCTTCCCGACGAACTTAAAGGAAGAAAGTACTACGAGTTCGGCGACAACAAGAACGAGCAGGCAGCTAAAATGTACAGCGAAAAAATAAAAGGAGAGAAATAATGGACATCATTACACAGCTTACAAACGAATTTCATCTCAAGCCGTGGCAAATCGAAAACACCGTCGCACTCATCGACGAGGGCAACACGATACCGTTCATTGCCCGATACAGAAAAGAGGCTCACGGCACTTTAGATGACCAAGTACTCAGAGAAATAAACGACAGACTTGACTATCTTCGTGGACTTGAAAAGAGAAAGGAAGAAGTCATATCTTCAATAGAAAAATTGGAGCTTATGACCGACGAAATAGCCGACGCACTGTCAAAAGCGGTCACGTTAGCCGAAGTCGAAGATATCTACAGACCCTACAAGCCTAAGAGAAAAACACGTGCGTCTGTCGCTAAGGCAAGAGGTCTTGAACCGCTGGCAAACCTCATATACGAACAAAAAACAGACTGCCCGACACCAATCGAAATGGCGCAGGACTTCGTAAGCGTAGAAAACGAAGTACCTACGGCACAGGACGCATTACAAGGCGCTATGGACATCATCGCCGAAAACCTGTCGGACGATGCCAACATAAGAAGACGGCTTCGAAATCTCTTTACCGTATCGGGCATAATCACCGTAACGGCGACGGACAAAGAAGAAAAAAGCGTATATGAAAATTACTACGAATTTTCAGACCGTGTCGACAAGATAGCAGGTTACAAAATTCTCGCTATCGACCGAGGTGAACGTGAGGGGTACTTGAAAGTCAGTGTAACGCTCGACCTTGTAAAAGCGCTGAACATCGTGCGTTCGGTCGGACTTAAAAACAACGACTCCCCTTGTGCCGAGACGATATTGGAAGTATGTTCCGACAGCTATAACAGACTTATATATCCGTCAGTCGAAAGAGAGATACGCTCAGAGCTTACCGCAAAAGCAGCCAAAGCCGGAATAAAGAGCTTTTCGGACAATCTCAGACCGCTTCTTATGCAGCCTCCGGTAAAAGACAAAGTCGCAATGGGACTTGACCCCGGATACAGAACCGGCTGTAAAGTCGCAGTGGTCGACGAGACGGGAAAAGTTCTCGATACGGGCGTAATTTATGTAACCCATTCCGAAATGCAAAAAGAAAAAGCGAAAGCCACCTTGACAGCTTTCGTTAATAAGTACAAAGTAGACATAATCGCCATCGGCAACGGAACTGCATCGAAGGAGACGGAGATTTTCACCGCCGAACTTATCAAAACGCTTGAAAGAAAAGTGTCGTACATGGTAGTCAGCGAATCGGGCGCATCGGTATATTCGGCGTCAAAACTTGCGGCTGAGGAGTTCCCGCAGTTTGACGTTTCGCTTCGTTCGGCTGTCTCGATAGCGAGAAGACTGCAAGACCCGTTGGCAGAACTTGTGAAAATAGATCCGAAGTCGATAGGCGTCGGACAGTATCAGCACGATATGCCGAAAAAAGAACTCGGCGCTGCACTTGACGGTGTAGTAGAAGATTGCGTAAACGCAGTCGGTGTCGACCTTAACACAGCCTCGCCGTCGCTCTTGGGTCGTGTTTCCGGCATCAATTCTACGGTGGCGAAAAACATTGCCCTGTACAGAGAAGAAAACGGAAAATTCACCTCAAGAGCACAAATTAAAAAAGTCTCCAAACTCGGTGCGAAAGCGTTCGAACAGTGTGCAGGTTTCCTTCGTGTCAGCGAAAGTAAAAATGTACTCGACAACACGGGCGTACACCCGGAAAGCTACAATGCGGCGAAAGGACTTTTGGAAGAGTGCGGATTTTCCCTTGACGACGTACAGGCGGGTGCAATCGGCTCATTGAAAGAAAAAGCGGAAGAAATAGGCTTGGAAAAGCTGGCGGAAAAATTAGGCGTAGGCGTACCGACACTCGAAGATATAATCAAAGAGCTGATGAAACCGGGACGTGATCCGAGAGACGAACTCCCGCCTCCGATGTTAAGACAGGATGTCATGACAATGGAAGATCTTACACCGGGAATGGAGATCAAGGGTACAGTCAGAAACGTAACGGATTTCGGTGCGTTCGTAGATATCGGCGTTCATCAGGACGGACTTGTACACATATCCGAAATGAGCAGCAGAAGAATAAACCACCCAAGCGATATCTTAACGGTCAACGATGTAATAACGGTTTGGATAAAAAGCGTAGATGTCCAAAGAGGCAGAATATCACTGACTATGAAAAAACCGGCTTGATAAATGCGGAATACGGAATACGAAATTCGAAATGATTGTACTTGTTAGTTTGTGCTCCTTTGGGTAGTTGATTCTGCATCAGGTCAACCCCTCCGTCGAGACCTCCCCTTGCACAGTGGAGGCTTAGAGTGCTGACTTTCACTTTATGCGTATGTATTTAATTTTTTTCTGCGTTTGTATTTAATTTCTGCTTAAACTCAATCTTGGCTCTCCTTTAGGGGAGCTGGCAAGGCGAAGCCTTGACTGAGGGGTTAAGGGACAAAGCACAAAACTCGTTACATTAGAGTACTCCGCTGAAAAACTTCTTACTTATTACCACTTATTTTTTACCTGTGAGCAAAGCGAACTTTCTGCTCCCACCCCCATGCTTACAGCACGGGCATATAAAAAGGAGAATGGAACAGTCCACTCCCCTTTTTTGCAAACTTAATTATGTGTCACCCGTTAAAAAGTACGACAGCAACACGGCAGACTTCAATAAGCTAAAACCGACTTTCTTATTCGACCGGCAAATTGAAGCAGTGCATATGTATAGATCTCATCAAACGGAAGCCTTCGACTGACTTGTACTTCGTACCTTTGGCGAAATACTGCTGCTGGAATCTTACGACTGCCATGAGCGACGGATCAGCCTGCGATACGTGGCAAGCGATCGACTTCATCTTTGTCTCCTCGTAGTCGCTGATGTCGATTATCGTATTCGGCTTATCTGTGTAATAAAATCCGATGTTCGGTACATTGTATCCGTCTGTTCTCAGCTGTCCGTTATCAAGTTCGGGATAGAACTTGCACGATGCATCCATACAGGCGTATTTGACAGCTTCACCGACTTTTATGTGGTCGGAGTGGCACTCGTTTATGAGGCTCGGATCGGCTGTGATGACGAAGTCCGGCTTGATCTCACGGATAACTTCGCATATCTTTCTTGATATCTCGTGTACCGACGCTGTTGTCTTATCGGCGTATCCGAGGAAACCGGCATTTTTCATGCCAAGGAAAGCCTCTGCGCTCTTTGCTTCTTTCTGACGGAGCGTTTCAACTTCGTTTTCTTTGCCTACATATTCGGGTACTGCGTATCTGTCGTCGGTAACCGTCAATTCGTAGCATTCGACGCCTCGGCTTATAAGCCATGCGATAGTACCGCCTGCGGCGATCTGGTTGTCGTCCGGGTGAGGCTGTACAAAGAGTACTCTCTTAGCGCTTCTCAATGACGGCGGTGCACACAAAAACGGTGCGGCAGGCGTGAGCGCATTGAGAGCGGTAGCTTCCGCTTCGAATTTCTTAGATGCTTTTCTTTTGTTTTTTCCGAAATCAAATAACATGGTAAATTCCTCCTTGACTTTGATTTTACTACATTTAAAAGCTAAAATCAATAATTATGTCAGATTTTTGGGAGAAGTTTTAAAACTCAGGCACGGCTTTTGGGGAGATTTTGGTTTTACTCTTTTGTATGTAAATTACGTAAAACTTCTATATAAAATCCGGGGACGGCAAAGCCGTCCCCGAACGATGTTAATTTAATTTTTCGTTATCAATAAGCTATGGTGTAGTCCTCTACGAATGTCATGCCTATCTGTGCGGGAATTGAGCTTGTGAACAGCTTCGCATTCAATGCAAGAACTACCGGTAAGGTGTAGTTTGCATATACGAGATTTCCCGTTGCCTTGTCTACCTTAGCGTTGATAACGCCGTCGTGGTATGTAAGTTTGACGTCGGAAATCGAAAGTCCGGGATAGTCGAGCGTGATTTCCTCTGCACCAAGGTAGTTCATACACGCACCGTAGCCGTTACCTGCCGTACAGTTGGGCGTATCGTCGTTGAGAAGTTCTATTCTGATTTCGTATTCGCTGCCGTTGTCTGTGCAGGTAGCACTCTTGACCTGTGAAGAAGTGAGTTTACTTGAGTAGTCCTCGTTCTTTACGGGGAATGTTGTCTTGATGTCGTCACCTGTGAGTGTAACGGGGTTTTCGTCTTTTGTGAGGAATGTGTTCATAGCGAAAGACGCTACCGACTTCAAAGTACCCGAAACTTCGAGGTACTCATCATTAGCCATTCTGTCAACATAGTTGAGTGTGACTGTCGAGGCGTTCGACTTAACTTTGTTAGCCGCTTCGTTATAGTAGCTTACGATAGCTTCCGTGCCTTCGGGCATACCCGTTGACGATGCGGGAGCGTCGGTCTTTGTGTCATCTTTTTTTGTGTCGTCTGTGCCGGTGTTTGTGTTAGTATCGGCTGACGGCGTGGACGCAGTGTTGTCCGATGATGAGGGAGTTTGTGTCTGCGACTGAGAAGGCGTCTGGGTCTGAGCCTGTTGAGAATCGCCCTGTGACTGCTGTACGCCCAAAATGTTGTTTACGAGCTGTGATGTGTCTTTGTCTAAAACTGCGGTGACTTTCGAGTACTTACCGCATGAGAGACCCGCCGAGAATATGAGCACAGCCGCAAGTACCAAAGCGACGGCGTTTTTCTTCGAGGGTTCTATGGCTTTCCAATAATTGATGAATTTCATATTAAATCCTCCGTTATTCGTTTGTTGTCGCTATGCAAAAAAGCCCCAAGCGACACGATACCGAGAGTATTATAATACATATTTTGAGTTATAGCAAGCGAAAAACGATAAATTTTTCATTTTGTCTTAAAAATTTCTAATAAACAGTCTTGACTTTTTTTGAATTTTGCCCCATCATATACAGGTGAGCCACGCATACTATTAAAATGTACAACTAAACGTACAACCGAAAAGTACGACATCAAACAAAACGTACAACATTAAGGCTCGGCGAAAGGAAGAATAAAAGAGCAAATGAAAAAACTCAACAGAATAACTCCGCTGTCAAAGACGGCGATGATAATATGGTGGACGTGCCGTGCCCTGCTTTTGATCTGGGGCATTGTGAATTTATTCTACGGCTACACTTCTCAGTTTGTACAGGCGGTGTTTGCGATAATTTTCACTCACCTGTGGGACATGTTTCAGCTCTTCGGCGGAAAGTCGTTCATCACTCTTGTGCCGGCGTACTTGCAAACGGAGCTTAACATTTTCATCTGTTTCGGCTGTGTAGTCGGCTCTACCATAAACGAACATACCGATTTTACGGGAATTGACATACCAGAACACATTTTTGCCGGATTTTTGGCGTGCAGTTTCGGCTTTGTACTTTCCGACATAATGCAAGGTGAAAGAAAAAAGATAAAACCGGCTGTACAGGCGTTATTCGGTTTTGCGTTCGGCGTTGCACTGATGGTCGGCTGGGAGTTTTACGAATTCACCATGGACAGATTATACGGTTTTGAAATGCAACACGCTCTGCCATATGCACAGGACGGACTTGTCGACACCATGGTCGATCTTATCTTAGGCGCAGGCGGTGCGCTTACTGCGATGTTCATTGAGGCGTTCAGACGTACAGGTCTCATCGGTACCGGAAGGGAAGAAAAGCGTCGCCTGTACCTCGAAGAAAGAGAAAAGGA
>CAZBXS010000063.1:0-7737 GCA_964495955.1 uncultured Faecalibacterium sp. | reverse complement strand
GGCGCAAGGGTTCAAATCCCTTCTCCTCCGCCAGAAAAAAGTCTCTTTTGTCCTGTGGACAAGGGAGACTTTTTTGAATTTGTATTATGTCCGAACAGGTGATATATCATCGGAACAAATTATGTTGTTTTGATATATCGGCTGTTTTATTTCCGTGCTTTCGCACTTCATGAGGTGACAAAATGAAAATCTATGACATTTCCCAAGAAGTTTTCTCTTGCGAAGTCTATCCCGGCGATCCGCACCCGTCAAAAAGTACGGTCAAATCAATGGAAGACGGCGAAGTTTATAATCTGACGGCGTTTAGCATGTGCGCCCATAACGGCACGCACATCGACGCACCGTTTCATTTCATCAAGGGTGGCAAAACCGTCGAAGAACTACAGTTAGACGCATTCGTCGGGCCCGCTTACGTGGCGGAACATAACGGAATTGTCACCGAAAGCGACGCCGAAAAAATAATCGAAAAAGCGAAAAAATCAAGCTCTCAAGCCGCAAAACGAATACTCATCAAGGGCGATGTCGAGGTGTCGGCTAAGGCGGCGGAAGTTTTTGCGTCAGCGAAAATTTTGCTCTTAGGCAACGAACCGCAGACCGTCGGGCCACAGGACGAACCGATGGCAGTACACCTGACGCTTTTGGGAGCCGAAGTCGTCCTGCTCGAAGGAATTCGCCTGACCGATGTGACAGAGGGTAGCTATTTTCTCAGTGCCGCACCGCTGAATTTGTCGGGTGCGGACGGTTCGCCTTGTCGGGCGGTACTGATAGATACCGAAAAATAAATTCGAATATTTTATGCCTAATATAAAACGCCGACGGTTA
Source organism: uncultured Faecalibacterium sp. (assembly GCA_964495955.1). Taxonomy (GTDB): domain Bacteria; phylum Bacillota; class Clostridia; order Oscillospirales; family Acutalibacteraceae; genus UBA6857. The sequence goes on along the minus strand of CAZBXS010000063.1, from coordinate 6,915 downwards.
GCTAAAATGCTCAACCGTCGGCGAAGTGCTTGTTATATCTTTTTGTACTGATTAACTTCTCATGTCTCATCGCTGAGTACTGCGTGGGCACATTTTATTCCGTCGACTGCCGCCGAAACTATTCCTCCGGCATAGCCTGCGCCCTCACCGCACGGGTACAATCCACGTATGTTCGTCTGGAAAAACTCGTCTCTGATTATTCGTACAGGCGAAGAACTTCTCGATTCGGGTGCTGTCAAAACGGCGTCATTCATCGTAAATCCGTCTATCATTTTGCCCATTTTCAAAAGACCTTCTTGCATTGTGTTTGTGACTTTTTCGGGGAGAACGATCCTTATATCACTCGGCGTAACTCCGAGGGGATATGTCGGTTTGACTGTACCGAGTTTCGTCGAACGGCGGTTTGAGAGAAAATCGCCCACAAGCTGACACGGTGCGGTGTAGTCTTCGCCACCGACACAAAAGGCGGTGTGCTCGATTTTTTCCTGTAATTCAAAACCTGCCAGTACGTCATCACTCGGAAAATCTTCCGGTTCTATCCCGACCAAAAGTGCACAGTTTGAATTTTCGCCGTCTCGTGCGTACTCGCTCATTCCGTTGACAACCACACCGTGATACTCGCTTGTAGCTGCTACGACTGTACCGCCCGGACACATGCAAAATGTATAAAGTCCCCTTGAATGCGGTGGGTGACACGCCATTTTGTAGCTTGCCGAGCCGAGAGCGTGGTGCCCTGCGAAGTCACCGTACTGTGAGCGGTCGATAAATTCCCTTGGGTGCTCAATTCGGCAACCGACGGAAAAAGGCTTTTGCATCATCATGACGCCTTTTTTGTGTAACATTCTGACGGTATCACGGGCAGAATGACCGATAGCGATTATCAGACAGTCGGTCTCAAAATCGAAACTTTGACCGTTTTCTTCATATGTTATCCCCTGTATGAAATTATTATATACGATAACGCCCGTAAGGCAGGCGCTAAACTTCACTTCACCGCCGAGAGAAATTATTTCTTCACGCATTTTCTTTATCACGCCACCGAGTTTATCCGTACCGATGTGGGGCTTCGCCGAATAAATTATTTCTTCGGGTGCACCGTGTGACACGAATTCTTCAAAGACTTTGCGTATCAACGGACTTTTCGTACCCGTGTTTAATTTTCCGTCCGAGAATGTTCCCGCACCGCCCTCGCCGAACTGAATGTTCGATGAAGTATCCAAGTTACGTGTCAAGGTGAATTTCGAAACGTCCGCCGTTCTTTCGTCTACGTCCCGTCCCCTTTCGAGTACGAGCGGTTTAAGTCCCGCTCTTGCCAATGTTAAAGCTGCGAATATTCCTGCCGGGCCGAAACCTGCTACAACGGGTCTGAACGACGATGTACGACGATTTTCGGGCATTTGATACGAATACTTTTCGACAGTACAAACTTTGTTTTCGGGGAAAGCCGAAGCGATTTTTTCTTCGTCGCCGTCAACCGTGACATCAAGCGAAAAGACGAATTTTATATCGTCCTTTTTCCTGCTGTCTATCGCTTTTCTGTATATTTCGAGACACTTTATGTCATCTTTTTTAATTTTCAGTGTACGTGCCGCTTTTTTGTACAGGTCGTCTACAGTATAGTCGAGACCCGTTTTTATTTCATTTATTCTTATCATTTCGCACCACTTTTTTCGCTATACTTTCCGCAACGAGCCTTCCGCTTGACCACGCCCAATTAAGATTGTAGCCACCGCAGTCGCCGTCGACATCTAATATTTCACCTGTACAGTAAAGGTTTTCTATTTTTTTCGATTCGAGAGTTTTCGGGTTGAATTCGTCCGTCACCGCACCGCCGGAAGTAACCTGTGCAAACGAAAAATCTTTCGTTGACGCTATGGAAAATCCGGTGTTTTTCATTGCGTGAGCGACTTTTTTGATTTCATTTTCACTAAATTTTGCACTTGCCGAGATGCCGACGGATTTTAAAACTGCCTGCCCGATTTTTTTCGGTAAAAATCCGCTCAAAATATCCTGTGCCTGCTTTTCGGGGTACATTTGAGTTTGCTGTTTAATATACAGGCTAAGTTCCTTTTCACTGTAGGTCGGTACAAAGTCGACATTAACTTCGGCGTTCTTCCCCCCGTTTGTAAGATAAGGTGAAGCGTAAGCCGAAACTTCCATTGACACTATACCCGACAGACCGTAATCTGCGAAAAGGATTTCGCCGTGTTTTCGGCACACGGGCGTTTTATCGAGTGTAAGCGTCATGTTGACTTCACAGCGTACACCTTTTAAAGTTTTCACAAATTCACGGCTTTTTGTCTCAAGTTGGACAAGACTTGGGGAAAGTTTCGTAATACTGTGACCGAGGGCACGCAATAATTTGTAACCGCTTCCGTCCGAGCCTTGAGCCTGTGCTGCTTTTCCGCCCGTTGCGATAACGACGAAATCATATTCGCCTTTATCGCCGACTTTGAACTTTTTGCCGTTTCTTTTGACACTGTCGACATGATATCCCGTTACGGTTTCGACGCCGAGCGCATCAGCAGACAATCGCAAACTGTCCAGTACCCCCGATGCCTGATTGCTCATCGGATAGACCCTACCACATGAATCACAGCGAGTGTAAAGACCGAGCGAATTAAAAAATTCGATGTTACTTTCGGGTGTGTATCTCGTTAAACAGTACCGAGCAAAAGAAAAGTTTCGATAATTTTCTTCGCCTGCGTAAAGGTTAGTCAGGTTGCATCTGCCGTTTCCCGTTGCGAGAATTTTTTTCCCGACACGGTCGTTACTTTCGAAAACGGTAATTTTCATACCCGTTTTTTTCTTCGCAAGTTCGATAGCGCAGGCAAGTCCCGACGCACCGCCGCCGATTATCGCTGTTTTCATCTGACACACCTCCGAGTTGTTTTCACTATATTTTATCATTGCCTATTTCGCTTGTCAAGTTTGACATATTTTACTTCAGGTGATATAATTTTGTGGGAACTCCGCCTGCGAAGCAGGCGGGGCGACTTGCGACGCACCTCGAAGGCGCCTGCGAAGCAGGCAGTCTGAGACGGTGCACGAGCAAGTCGCCGAAAGTTCAGCAGTGACTTTCGGTTTCAGCCACCACCGAAGCGAATGTTCGGGCACCTCTTCGCACTTTGCCTACGGCAAGCGCACGAGGCACCGCTTCACATTCGCTCGCCGCCCTAAGTCGACAAAAGCTGAACGCAACACGGGTCTTTAAGGCATATTTTTGTGGGTACTGCGTTAGAAATCCTCGCAAGGCGTCAGCCTTGCTTGCGGTTTCTGCCTTGTCTTGACAAAAATCTGCTCTTAAAAGCCACTTTGATTAGGAACAAGGCATTCTGCTTACTGTCGCATTGCATACAACTTTCGCCGACTTCCCCCGGCACCCCACCCGTACAAAATCCAACTTCGGAGGCAATTATGAATTCTATATCTGTAATTTCAACGACATATAAAAAAGAAAAAGGTGCTAATTTGGACGAATGTCTGTCCTCGATTTTCGCTCAAACCGTCCTGCCCGAAAAGGTTATTTTGGTCGGTGACGGCGAGCTTAATGAGGAGCTGTACGCCGTAATTGAGAAGTACAGCGAGCAATATAGCGAGAAATTTGTCTATTATGAGACAGAAAGCAACTATGGAAACTGGTACGCATCAAACACTGCATTAGAAATGTGCGAAACCGATATCATAGCGAAGATCGACTCGGACGATATTCTGATGCCGACATATATTGAAAAAGTACTGGCGGAATTTGAAAAAGGAATTGATATTTGCGGAGTGTACATCGACGAGTTCGACGACGAAACAAGAGAAATTTTATCAACTAAAAAGACCCCGACCGAACACGAAGAAATTTACAAATTCGCAAAAAGAAGGAACCCTTTCAACAACCCAGGTATCGCATTTTCGAAAAAATATTCGGACGAAATCGGCGGATACAACCCGATGGAACGTTGCGAGGACTACGATTTTGTCGTGCGTATGTTGGCGGCGGGAGCTAAAGGGTCGAACATTCCGGAAAGTCTTGTCAAGTACCGCACATCACGTGACAACATGAAACGGCGTAAAAATTTCGTCAACACAAAGTGGTTCATCATCTCACGTTACAGAATTTACAAAGCCGGGTTCAGCTCGTTTGCGGACTTTGTCATACCGTGTTTAGCTCAGTTAGTGCTGTTCATAATGCCGTCGGCACTGACGGAAAAAATGTACTCGCTTCTTAGAAAATGATTGTATATGTCAGTAAAATCAAACGGACGGACTTTGCGGTCTGTCCGTTTTTGTTCAGATTTTATAAACCGTTAATTTATACAAATTTTACCTACAGGTAATATTTTCAAAAATATTTATTAAAATAAATAAAGATTTCTTAACATAATTTTGGTATCCTAATGTTATATGTATTATAGCTTTAGGAGGCGGTTTTATGAAGAAAGAAGAAATTCACAGCTTAGTTCTCACTCAGCGTAAATATTTCGATTCGGGTGAGACACGCTCTGTTGACAAGCGAATTGAGTATCTGAAGAAAATCAAAAAGTACATCATCGAAAACGAAAGCGTCATAGCGGCGGCGTTAAAAGCAGACCTCGGAAAAAGTCCGTATGAGTCTTATCTTTGCGAAATAGCGGTAGTCATCGCCGAAGTCAACTATATGCTTAAAAATATCCGCAAACTCACACGTAACAAGACCGTTCCGACACCGTTCGGGCAACAGCTGTCACACAGTTACGTCCGTCCGATGCCCTACGGTGTGGTACTGATAATGAGCCCGTGGAACTATCCTTTCATGCTCACCTTACCACCGATAATCGACGCCGTTGCCGCAGGTAACACCTGTATCGTAAAAACGAGCGCCTACTCGCCCAACACAAGTAACGCCGTCAAAAATATGATAGAGAGCATTTTCCCGAAAGAATATGTATCCGTCATAACCGGCGGTCGAGACGAAAACAGCTATCTTCTCGACGAAAAATTCGATTACATTTTCTTCACCGGTAGCAAAAATGTCGGAAAACTCGTACTTGAGAAAGCTGCCGTCAATCTGACGCCCGTAACGCTTGAACTCGGCGGAAAAAGTCCGACAATTGTCGACGAAACAGCAAAACTTAAAATTGCCGCACGCCGACTTGTTTTCGGAAAAGGTTTCAACGTCGGTCAAACTTGCGTTGCTCCCGACTATGTATATGTACACAAAAGCGTCAAGGATCAATTCATCGAATATGTAAGAGCCGAGATCGTCCGTCAGTTCGGCGACTGCCTTTCAAACGGTGACTACGGCTGTATCATCAACGACAAACATTTTAACCGCATAAACGGTCTCATTGACCAAAGCAAAGTTGTTTTCGGCGGAAAATCCGACCCGACGACGAGAAAAATACAGATGACTGTCATGGACAACGTCACTTGGGACGATGCGGTGATGAAAGAGGAGATTTTCGGCCCTGTGCTCCCGTTTATAACTTATGAAAACCTCGACGACGTCATCGCCGAAATCAAAAAGCACGACAAGCCGTTAGCGCTTTACATCTTCTCTGAAAGCAAGGAGAACATTGAAAAAATTCATTCTTCCTGTACTTTCGGCGGAGGTTGCGTCAACGAAACCGATATTCATGTTATAACGACTGCGATGGGATTCGGCGGTGTCGGCGAGAGCGGAATGGGTCAGTACCACGGAAAAGACGGTTTCGACACTTTCACCCACTATGCAAGCATTGTCGACAAGGCGTCATGGTTTGACCTCGGACAGCGTTATCAGCCGTACACTAAGATAAATATTTGGTTCTCACGAAACATGAACTTCGGCTCGACAATTCACAAGACGCTTAAAACGAACTACAAAGCCGTACCGAAATCGTTCTTCGATCTGCTTGAATTCCACTTGGGTAAAAAGTGATATTGGTTTAAACTCCTGCCTTACGGTAGGAGTTTTTTGTATACATTAAAGCGGTCTTTCCATTCCTTAAGCATTGGAGTTGACTCAAATGCTTAACTTTTCCTTAAGAAAAACTTACGATTTCCTTAAAGTCATTGCAAAAAGAAAAAACATCTGCTAACATGAAGTTGCAAAGGGAAACCTTGCAAAAATACTCGTTAGGAGGAAAGAAAAATGAAGACCCATACACGAACAAAACAAACGGTGTCACTCATAATTGCGATACTTTTAATGCTCGGCTGCGTTTCAATGATGACTGTACATGCTGCCGATGCAAAAAGCGGAAAATGCGGTGACAGTCTCGAATGGAAAATCGACAGTGAGGGTACTCTCACCATAAGCGGTACAGGCAAAATGTACGACTACAAGAAAAGAGCAGATGTACCTTGGAAGTCCTACTACAAAAAGGACATCAAAAATCTTGTCGTCGAAGACGGAGTTGAACACATCGGCTCGTATGCTTTCGAAAGTTCGAGAATCGAAAGTGCGACCATCTCCGACAGCGTTAAAAGCATCGGCTACCGAGCATTTGCTTGGTCTAAGAAGCTCAAAAAAGTAACAATGGGCGACGGCGTCGAAACTCTCGGAAAAGATACCTTTAAATGCTGTGAAAAACTAAGTGAAATTAAACTCTCATCGAAACTTAAAAAAATACCGGAAAGAACATTTTACGGTTGCGGAAAACTCAAAAGCATAACAATACCGGCAAGTGTAAATAAAATCGGAAGCTATGCGTTTTATTGCTGTGAGAGCTTGGAAAATGTTGTTATCGAAAACGGCGTAAAGACAATCGGCGATCATGCGTTTTATTACTGTAACGCTCTTAAAAGTCTCGATTTTCCATCTTCGATGAAAAATATTTCGCCGACGTTTCTTCAAGATACGGAAAACATCAAAAGTATAAGCGTTGATCCCGATAACAAGTACTTTTCATCGGAAAACGGCGTCCTGTTTAAAAAAAACAAAACCGAGCTTGTAAAATACCC
>CAZBXS010000062.1:0-7838 GCA_964495955.1 uncultured Faecalibacterium sp. | reverse complement strand
TATACTTTGACTTTATTTTTTAACTAAAATGGGTCATATCTATTTACAACGCAGAGTTTAGGCATAAAACATTCGAACACGATACGGTTTTTTAAGGCATATTTCCGTGGGTTCTGCGTTGGAAATCCTCGCAAGGCGTCAGCCTTGCTTGCGGTTTCCGCCTTGTCTTGACAAAAATCTATCCTTAAAAAACTGCTTCGCACCCAAAACGCAACAGTTTGCGTGCAATCGGGCATTTCTTTGCCACAGGAATACTGACGTATTTCAAGGCAAAAAATGTTCGAGATAAAGTGAAATGTTGTGCTTTGGGCGTATTGAGTTCGAATATTTTATGCCTAAAGAATTTATCACACCTTGAGTTCATCAAGCAGTTTTTCGGCTTTATCGAACTCGTCTCTTTGCACTATTTTTTTGTCGGACAGGCGTTTGACTATCGCTTCCAAAAATCCCTGTGGTTCTTCGTCTTCTTCCTCTTCCTCGATTTCACGCTCGTCATAAAGACGTTTAAGTTCCTTCAAGAACTCATTCTCCCTGTACACTTTAAGGCGTGGCATATCGAGGGCGTACGCTAATTTTTCAAGCTGAGCGACGGTGTCGCAACCGTATTTTTTTATCATCGCTCTGAAAGTTATCGGTTTGAAATAATAGACCGTACCTGCGTATTTTCCGAATGCTTTTTTTGTATCGAGATATCCCATGGTCATGCGTTTTTCTATCATTTCGGGACTGAAATCGAACGCAGCGCCGAGTTCGTCCGGCTCGTACGGTCTTATATATACGACTTGAGCGCAGGAGAAATTTTCATCGTGTGCATAGCCTTTTATGGAGGATATGTCGACGACAATAAGCCGATTGTATCCCCTTTTTTTGAGCATACTGACCGGTGCGTTATCGTAGACACCGCCGTCCAAAAAGTGTTCGCCCTCCGGCCCGATATTGCTGACGCCGGGGAATTTCGACGACGCCAAAAGATAATCGACCAATTCGCCGTCGGGTATATCTTCGACGAAAAGTTCAAGCGGATTCATGGACGAGAGCTGATATGTAACTATTCCGAGGGGGATTTTGCTGTCCCGTACAGATTTTTCGTCTATAAACTCGGTCAGAAAATCTCTCGTCGGCGAAGCGTCGATACCGCCTTTTCTGAGGATTTCTTTTAAAAGTACGGGATAATTTTTAACGCTGAAAAGGTTATCGGCGTCTTTGAGTTCCGACTCGATTTTTACGCCTTTGTCCAAAGTTACCGTTGTCCACATTTTCATCGCTTCGTTATATTTATCCGACGCTATGAGTGCGCCGTTTATTGATCCTATCGAAACGCCGGCTATAGCCGAGAATTTAATGCCGAGTTCACGCATTGCTTTCCACGCACCCATTTGGTATGCGCCTTTTCCTCCGCCACCGGCTAAAATCAATCCGTAAGGTTTCATACTTTCGCCTCCTTAAAATACACCGTAATTATATAATATTGGAAAGGAATTTTCAACGCTGTCGGGCAGATTTTAATAATTTTATTTTTAGCGGTATGATGATGTGTTTGTAGTGAAAGTCTAATCGGAAACCCGCCCGCTTTAGCGGGCGGGGCGGCGGCTGAGTGTACCCCCGTGCGCTCGCCGTAGGCGTAGTGCTAAGGGGGTGCCCGAAGACGCCGCCTGCTGTAGAAAGTCGGGTGTAGACGGTAGGGCGTAGCTGTAGAGAGCCGAAATTAAGGCGGACGGCTTCTGACAATTTTCCGCTGTGTGCACGCACATTTTAACTTAAAATCAGCACAGATGGTTATACGAACGTCGAGGGCATCGAGCCCTCGACGTTCGTGCGTGTACTCGCAAGCTACCGCACACGCAGTCCGAAACCGTACACGATCACACAGCCGAAAGGTCTGACAAGCACAGACTTCCCGACGCACGCCACAGGGCGTTTCGTGCAAGCACGAAACGCCCTGTTCAAATTTTAAATTTTCTTCCGATTTATTTTGTCCGCAAGCCGACTGTCTGCGCTTCGGCTTTCTAACATACAAAATTCAAATTTTACCTTCTGACCCGAAGTGCGTTGAGTATCGCTATCATTGATACGCCGACATCTGCGAATACAGCAAGCCACATGTTCGCAAATCCGAGCGCACCGAGTATCATTATGGCAAATTTAATTATAAGCGCAAAAGCTATGTTTTCTTTGACAAGTCGCATGGTCTTACGGCTGAGTTTGAGTGCTATGGGCAACTTCGCTATATCGTCGTCCATTATGACTATGTCAGCCGCTTCTATCGCCGCATCGCTTCCGAGCGCTCCCATTGCTATTCCGACGTCTGCCTCGACTATAACCGGTGCATCGTTAAGTCCGTCACCTGTATAGACAGTCACACCGCCTTGCTTTATCTCGGATAGACGCTGTGATTTGTCGGTCGGAAGTAAGCCTGCCTGTACTTCGTCAATTCCGATTTTTTCGCCTATGGCTTTTCCTATCTTTTCGTTGTCGCCCGTAAGCATGACCGTTTTCTTTATCCCACACGCTTTGAGATTTGATATTGCGTCGATGCTGTGTTCTTTGATTTCGTCGGCAATTTCGATACATCCGATATATTTACCGTCAACAGATGTGTACAGCACCGTGAACGGACTGTCTGTCTGTTCGAAGTCGATATTTTGATTTTTCATCAGTTCGGCATTTCCGACATAGACTTCTTTTCCATCAACTGTCGCTTTTACGCCGAAGCCTGTGAGTTGTGAAGTACTTTCGACTCGGTCGAGGTCGACTTTCTTTGCGTAGGCATTTTTGATTGACAGCGCTATCGGGTGGTCAATGTACCCCTCGGCGAGTGCGCTTATTTCTATCAGTTCGTCCTGTGAAACACCGTTAGGCGTGATGTTCTGCACACTGAATTTACCCTTTGTGAGAGTACCGGTTTTATCGAAAACGGCAATTTCGGCTTTGTCTAACAATTCAAGGAAGTTACTGCCCTTAATGAGAATTCCGTTACTTGAGGCTTTTCCTATAGCACAGAAAAATGTCAAAGGTACAGATATAACCAGTGCGCATGGACAGGAAACTACCAAAAACAGTAACGCTCTCGAAATCCACTGTGAAAAGTTGCCCCAAATAAGTGTCGGAACAACGGCAAGAAGTACCGCAGCCGCAACGACACACGGAGTATAATATCTCGCAAAACGGGTAATAAAGCTCTCGCTTTTGGCTTTCCGTCCGGACGCTTCTTCGATGAGATACATTATCTTGCTGACACAGGAATTTTCGAATTCTTTCGTGACTTCTATTTCTATTGTACCGTCAAGATTTATGCAACCGCTGAGGGCGTCGTCTCCGATTTTGAGTTCACGTGGAATACTTTCGCCCGTGAGTGCCGAGGTATCCACTGTTGTCTCACCTGATACAACTTTTCCGTCAAGAGCTATCTTTTCACCCGCTTTTACAATTATGATATCTCCGACTTCGACTTCTTCCGGTGAAACTTCGACTATTTCGCCGTTTATCTTTTTATTCGCAAAGTCCGGTGCTAAATTTACAAGTTCGCTGACCGAGGCTCTCGATCTTCCGACCGCTATGCTCTCGAACAGTTCGCCGACTTGGTAAAACAGCATTACGGCTACAGCTTCGGGATAGTCCTTTAAGGCGAACGCTCCTACGCTCGCAATAAGCATTAGGAAATTTTCGTCGAACACTTGACCGTGCGAAATGTTTTTCACCGCTTTGACGACAACCGTATATCCGACAACTGCATACGCTAAAATGTACAAAACAACTTTAGCTGTCTCATTCGGTACAACTAATCCCATGACATACAAAACAGCCGAGACAATTATTTTCGTCAACAGCGTCTTTTGTTTTTTCGTAAGTTTCATTTGTAACGCCTCCGATCAGCGAACGATAACGCAGTCGGGCTCGACCTTTTTGCACACTTTCTGTACTTCGTCCATGATCGCATCGAATTTTTCAGCATCGGCTTTGATTGTCAGCTTACTTGTCATGAAGCTGACCGTTGCACTTTCGACGCCGTCGATTTTGTTAATGGCATTTTCCATTTTCGCCGCACAGTTAGCGCAGTCAAGTTCCTCTAATTTGAATACTTTTTTCATCTGTAACACCCCTCTTATTCTTCTATATGTTCAATGCCCTGATCCATTATCGTTCTGACATGTTCATCGGCAAGTGAATAAAATACTGTTTTTCCGTCACGCCTAAATTTGACGAGTTTCGCCTGTTTTAAAACTCTCAGCTGATGAGATATCGCCGACTGGCTCATTTCGAGAAGTTGGGCAATATCGCAAACACACATTTCGCTTTCAAACAACACATACAATATTTTTATACGTGTGCTGTCGGCGAAAACTTTATAAAGCTCCGCAAGGTCATAAAGTTCTTCTTCGTCCGGCATGGATCTTTGTACCTTTTCGACTATATCGCCGTGTACATACATAAAATCACATGAAATGTTTTCTTTTTCCATCGTTGTCACCTGTGTTCACCCTTTCATTTGAACGACTGTTCATATGTTATTATATTCACACCATACAGTATTGTCAATAGTTTTTCAGAATATTTTTAATTTTTTTAGAGTTTTCCATTTCGCTTGCTTTTTCAATGATATATTGGTAAAATATATAGAGAATTTTTTGAAAGGTCGGTGGCAGAATGAAAGGCAGATTTATTATAACTCGCAGTCTTTACGGCGAATACACTTTCGAATTGCGTGCCGGCAACGGCGAGGCTATCGCCATAAGTCAGACTTTTCCGACAGCGGAAAGTTGCGAAAACATTATAGACAGTATAAAACGAAACGCCAAGTCGCCTATAGAGGACAGAACGCTCAACAAATGGAAAGCTATCCCCTATCCGAAATTCGAAGTTTACAAGGACATGACGGGCGAATTTCACTTCAGACTTAAATCAATAAGCGGAGAAGTCATAGCGGTAAGTGAAAGTTACACAACAAAATCGAGCTGTCTTAAGGGCATACGCTCAATCGGCAAAAATGCCCCCGACGGCGAAATTATCATAAGAAACGAAATTGAAAGCGGTGATTAAATGGACATAGAAAAACTCAAGTCCCTCGAACCTTTCTTCGACGGCTGGACAATTGAAAGTACCGTTGACAAAAACGAAAAGGCTACCCTATACAGAGTAATGAAAGTTTCATCGGACGGAAGTGTCGGTTTCAGGCATTTAAACGTCGAAACCGTTATCGCTCCCCCACCACGCAGTGACGGAGATTTTCCGGAAGATATAAAACTGAAATTACTCGAATTAGACATAATGCAGAAAATGAAAAACTGCGAGCGTGTCGTTTCCTACTATGACAGCCGTGCCGTATATAATTCAGACGGCGAATATGCTATCATATCTTTAAGAGAATGCGTAAAACCGCTGTCGGACGAATACGACTTAAATGATCTTCCGACCGCCACGGCTTTGAAAGCGGTACTTTCCGCCTGCGATGCTGTCGCACAGTTTAGATCAATGGGCATAACACACGAAAACATTAGCCTTGAAAACATATTCATAACTTCTCTCGGCGAATTTAAACTCGGCTCATTTGCGGCAACCTCAGTGGGAGAAGAATGCAAAGCACCCGAAGAATACTCACCCGATGCGGACATTTCTCAGTCGGATATGTACAAATTGGGAATGCTCTTATTCAAAGCGTTAAACAAAAACAGAGCGCCTTTCCTCCCTCAGTACCCGACCGAAGTTACACAGGAAAATCTCTCCAACGCTCTTCAAAGACGTTTGGGCGGCGAAGTACCGTCTGCCCCTGAGAACTCGCCGACAGGTACGGAAAAAATAATCAAAAAAGCGTGTGCATTCAAGCCTAAAGACAGATACCAAAATCTAAGCAGTATAAAAAGAGACATCGAGGCTGTCCTTAGCGAAATAGATCCTACATACAAGCCGAAACCGACGACAACTACCGGCTACGCATTCGGTCAATCGGTACCGAAAACTCAGCGTGAACAGGAAGATGACGACGACGGCGAAATCGTCATAAAAGACGACGCACCCGGCGGATACGGCTTTGAAAACGACTATTACGACGACGCTAAAGACGATTCGGGAAAAATTATAAAAGGTTTGATAGTCGCCATAGTCGCAGTTGCCGTACTTTCGCTTGCGTTCATCGCTTACGGTTTCCTCGGAAAGAGCGAACCCGTCACGACCGAACCGATAACTTCCACGACAGCTCCGACTACAACGCAGCCGACCACCACCCAGCCGACGACGACCGAACCGACTACAACTCAGCCGACCACTACCGAGCCTACCGCTCCGACAGTACCGACCGAAACTACAACAAAACCCGAAGTTTCAACAACAGTCATAACGACCGAAGCGACCACGACAACCTCAGCGCCGGTACCCGAATATGTATCTGTTGACAATCCGAAATTCGAACTTATCGAAAACGAGGGTACAGTTGAAGAAGTGATCGTCTTCGCTAACGCAGTATTCGGCACGAAAGTCAGATCCGACGGCGAAGCACTGTTGTACACGTACGACGAAAGCGGAACCATCATCAAAACCCAACCCGTCAGCGTTGAGTGCTACTATGACCTCGACCACGCAGGAATGACGATATGCGACATAGTTATCCCGTCTGATGTCGAAATAAATACAGACGAATACACCTATGAAATGTATTTCCCGAAAGATTTAATTCAAGGCACAGACTCGAAAAACGAGGCATTTTCGGTCGAGTTTTAACACTAAAGCATAAAAAACTTTGTTAAAGTTCTACAAGTTTGTAAATTAAGTATAAAATTGTTGACATTTTTTATGTTTCACTTTATAATGTACTTATCAAAATAGTCGTATAAGGAGGACTATAATATGAAAAAACTTTTGTCCGTATTGTTAGCGGTAATTATGATCTTCTCATTCTCAGCCGTTGCATTCGCAGCAGGTTCATGGGAAGAAGAACAAGCGAACATCGGTATCACCGAATTTTGCACAAATTGCAGCAACCCCTGCACAGGTAAATTCGGCTGTACTTGCTGTGAAGACTGCCCCGGTCATATCGATGAAAGAGGCGATGCGACCAACATTTCCGGTTATCTCGAATGCCGTTTCGGCTACTATCTCGATTCCGATATAGTTGACGGAAACGGAAACATTGTTCACAAAGGTGACAACAAAGTTCACTACTACTGGAAAGCCAAGTGCTGTGACGATTGCACAGGTAAAGTCGGTTGCAAGTGCAACTGCAAAGACGGAAAAGAACCCAACTGCCCCTACTGCATTGACAATGACGAAGACGACAACATCGACGACAAAATCAACGGCGGTATCAACGCAGCTCAAAACGGTTTCATAAACGGTATCCAGACAGCTCTCAAAGCAGTCAGAGACGTTATGTACGAGCTTTTCGACGCTCTCTTTGAGTTCTTGAGACTTGAAGATCTCCTCGGAAAACTTCCGCCGATAACCAAATAATCAAATTTCGTATAATTTTAAAACGACGCAAAGGGGGTTAAACAATGGATATGCAGGCTTTCTTTGAGAAGTTCGAGGCTTTTTGGAATGCACTTTGGGAAGTATTCTACACCTACTGCCCGTGGCTTCAGGGAACACAGAAATAATCAAATAGCATAACGACAAAGGGAAAGTTTCGGCTTTCCCTTTATTTTTTTGCTCTTTCTTTTGCTTTATTTTTTGTACAGGCGACGGTTTACAGGCTTTGGAATTACAGCTGAATTTCGGCTTTGCCGAAAATTTCGTGAAAAAAGTTTCTCAAACTTTCCTAAACACTAAATTAGGTATTGACAAAACGGATTGTATTTGATAAAATTTAGAAGTTCGATAAACGGAGGAGTACCCAAGAGGCTGAAGGG
>CAZBXS010000061.1:0-7842 GCA_964495955.1 uncultured Faecalibacterium sp. | reverse complement strand
GTTTGAGGGGCGTGTGTAGCAGTACGTACGGGTTCAAGTCCCGTCTCTCGCACCACGAGTACCCACAAGGTAATTCTTGTGGGTACTTTTTTGTTACTTGTTAATAGTTGTGATAACGAGTTAAAACGAAAAAACGAAAAGCACCGTACATTAGCACGGTACTTTTAACTTGAATTTTTAACAATGCAAGCCGATAACTAAGCACGCCATCTTTTCGGGTGGCGTGCTTAAGCATTGGGGTTAACCTTTGAAACCGTAAGCACTCGCCTGTACATCAAAATAAATTAGAATAAAAACAAAATTAACATTGCGATTAACATTAAAAAGTCGGTTCGCTAAGCGAGCCGACTTTTTGTTATTCTTCGTCCGATATTCCCAATATGTCGTTTGCGCCGATGTCGTCGATTTCTTCGACCGATTTGAGTTTTTTCTGAATTTGTTCATTTCTCTTTGACGCTTCTTCGAGTGTGTTTCCGGCTTCCGTTATCTTTCGGTGCGCTTTCGTCAAGAGTGCGTCGAAAGTGCTGTACTGTTTCTTTGCTGCGGCGAGGAGCACCCTCACTTCCTTGGCTTTTTCGTTAATTGCGATCGCCCTGAATCCCATGGAAAGCGAGTTCAGAAGTGCCGTCACCGTACTCGGCCCTGCTACCATGACGTTAAATTCTCGGTGCAAACGGTCGGCGATGTCGTTGGGCGAGCTGATAATTTCGCTGTAAAGTCCTTCCGTTGCAAGATACATTATTGCGAAAGGTGTGGTCGTCGGCTCGTGAATGTACTTGGTAATGTCACGTGCGCAGTTAATGACCCGTCGTTCGAGCGCCTTTCGTGCTTCGTCAGTTGCTACTTTGTCGCCTGCGTCTGCCGCCTCGCAAAGTCGGGTGTAGTCTTCCATCGGGAACTTTGAGTCTATCGGCAAGTACGTAAACACATCTTTATTATCGCCCGACGGTATCCTGACCGCAAATTCGACAAGCTCTCGGCTTGTGACGGTGGGATTTGTGACAACGTTTTTGTCGTACATTCCGGGTATTGTCTGGTCGAGTATAGTTTCAAGCTGTATTTCCGCCCATGTACCTCTGACTTTAACATTCGTAAGTATTCGGTTAAGTGAGCTGACGTTGTCCGTCACTCCGGTTGACAGCTCTTTCATTTCGCCGAGAGATTTGTATACATTTTCAAGCTGTTCGGATACAGCCTTGAACGACGAATTCAATCTCGCCGTCAGCGTTGTATTGAGCTTTTCGTCGACCGTCAGACGCATTTGTTCGAGCTTTTCTTCGTTACTTTTCTGTAACTCCGATATTGATAACTTGACAAGTGCATTTTGCTTTTCGTTTTGTACTTCGTTCGTTTTCCTTATGTCTTCAAGTGAAGAAGATATCATTTTCGCAAGTCTTATCTGTTGCTCGTAATTCGACTCGGTCATCTTCGCCAAAAGCTGATTTACATTATCAAGCGAAGCCTTGATTTCTGCCCGTGACTGCTGTGCCCGTTGAGCGTCCTCAATGCGATTCTTGCTGAACTGGTCGGATATGAAACCTGCAAGTGCGGACAGCTGAGCTTTAACGGACGAAAATTCATTTTCCGTACGCTCTGCGAAACCTTCGGGTAATGTGTTTTTAGCCCTTTTGGCAATTAGCACGGCGAGCATAACGAGGCACAGTGCCAAAAGTACAATAATTATAATCTGTAAAACGGTTTGTGACATCTGATTTCCTCCGTTTTAGGCGTTTAAATTCCGTAGAACAGCAAATTTACTATTTTCTGGAAAGCTAAGAGTGCATCGGCAAATTTCAGTGCAAAGAAATATTCGATCTTGCTTGCAGAGCCGTCTTCGTCGCAAATTTTCGAGCCCGACTCCATGGCGAGATCACCGGCTCTGATAAGTTCGTATTCGTACTTATCGGGTGTATCTTCCTTGACGGTGATAAGTCCCGCACCTCTGTTTGTGCTGTTGGAATAATTTTTGTTGTGCACTGTCGGTACGCCGACAATGTCTATTCCGTCAACGTCGGCAACAAAAGAGTTGACATGGTCGTGACCGCTGAAAGACGCCATTACGTCGCCGACTTGCTTAAACGCATCAAGTTCTCCGTACAAATCTTCATAAGGCGGTTGCGGAGCTTCGTATACAAATCCCGTATACCCGGCAAATTTAGGTACAAGCGAATAAGATTTTCCGTTGTAGTCATTGCTTGCTTTTCCCAAAGAGGTCGGCAGTTCGGGGTACAGTACATCATAGACTTCGGGGAGAATTATGTGCTGGAAATTAAGCGCCGGGACGGTCTTTCCGCCGTTCATAATTTTGAGGTTTTCGGCTGTTTCTTTGTACCATTCGATTTGGCTTTCACGGATATTATCGTATCCTCCGATAGTCTCATCGGGGTTATCGGCACCCGAATCGAAGAACCATAAATTCAGTTTTACGCTTGAGCCGTCAGACGACATTACAGGTAAATTAAAGTTAACGCAACCGTAAACATTCGGATCTGCGTCATAGGACAGGCAACCGTATCTTTGATAAATCGCAAGAAGTTCTTCTTTTGAAACGGCTTCGGACTGAGCGTCGTGATTGCCGAATATTGCCGTATAAGGTATGTTTCTTTCTCTCATCGGTCGGGTTATGTACTCGATAAGCTGTTCGTGCTCTTCGAGGGTGTCGCCGGTTGTGTTATCACCCAAAAGTACAACAAGATCGGGTGAACACTTGTCAAGAGCCTCACGCATTATCCTTACGGCACAACCGTTACTTGAGACATTTTGGTGGATATCGGTAAACACCATGATTTTAAATTCACCGTCGTGAAATTTCAGTGTGGTGTCCCTGCCAGCCGATACATAAAACACGGACGTACAGGCGACGAGTAACAGGCTTAAAATTACCGCTGTCAGTTTTTTAATTTTAGTATTCATATACATTCCTCCGTTCAGCAAAATTATAGAACAAAAATAGGTCGGTGTCAATAATTCGACTACAGTTGGTGGGTGGATTTTGTGCAGGGGGTGTGCATGGGTGGGGTGCCGATAAGCTGACATAAGCCGAACCCAATACGGTTTTTTAAGGCATATTTCCGCCAATACTGCGTCAGAAATCCTCGCAATGCGTCAGCATTGCTTGCGGTTTCTTCCTTGCCTTGACGAAAATCTGTTCTTAAAAAACTGCTTCGCACCCAAAACGCAACAGTTTGCGTGCAATCGGGCATTTCTTTGCCGAAGGATGTGACGTATTTCAAGGCAAAAAATGTTCGAGGGTGCGTGAAATGTTGTGCTTTGGGCGTATCGGGTTCGGCTTATGTCAGCTTGGGGGGCGGCAGCAAATGCGTAGCGGTGCCTCGTGCGCTCGCCGTAAGGCGTAGTGCTAAGAGGTGCCCGAAGCATTTGCTTAGGACTGACGGAAAGCACGGATTTTATTTATTACAACTAAACTTTAAGCGTAAGCAAGACGGGGCAAAGTGCAAACATACAACCTCTAAACCATACCTCGTTACAGCCTATCGACTAAAAGCTAACCCGGCTTTCTGCATCCGGCGACGCCCTCGTGCACCGTCTCAGACTACTCGCTTCGCTCGTGCCTTCGAGGTACGTCGTGCGTCGCCCGCACGCCTTCGGCGTGCGGTTGTACCCGAAAGCTAATTCAGCATCATACTTTTTGCGAAATTCCCCCTTGTATTAAACCGAATAAAGTGGTAAAATTATGAAAGAAAATATTTTTGGCAGGTATAGCTATGGACAACTTTTCCGAGAAAAAAGAAAGAGCCGAACAGCTTAGGCTTATCATAAATTATCACAATAAAAAGTACTACGAAAACGATGAGCCCGAAATTGAGGACTTCGAATATGATCGTCTCATGCAGGAACTTATAAAAATCGAAGAAGAATTCCCCGAACTCGTCACCGCCGACTCCCCCACTCACCGTGTCGGAGGAAAAGCCGACGGGCAGTTTTCGCCTGTTGAACACACGGTTGTCATGGAAAGCCTGCAAGATGCGTTTTCCGACGGAGATATACATGATTTTGACGAAAGAGTACGTGCGGTTGTCAGCGATCCGGTATATGTTGTCGAGCCGAAAATCGACGGCTTATCGGTGTCTCTTGAATACAGAAACGGTGAATTTGTACGAGGTTCAACACGTGGCGACGGCAGAGTCGGCGAAGATGTGACTGCGAACTTACGGACAGTCAGAACAATTCCTCTTAAAATCAACACTCCCCTGCCCTACCTTGAGGTCAGAGGTGAAGTGTACATGTCACACGATACATTTTTTAAACTCACCGAAGAACAGGAACTAAACGAAGAAAAGCCTTTCAAAAACCCACGTAATGCCGCTGCCGGTTCGCTCAGACAGAAAAACCCGAAAATTACGGCAAAACGCAAATTAGATATATTCGTATTCAATATTCAGCAAATCGACGGTCACGAGCTCACCGAGCACAAACAGTCCATCGACTATATTAAAAGTCTCGGATTTACTACCATACCGTTCTACAACGAATTTGACACTATCGACGGTGCACTCGGCGAAATCGAGCGTATCGGAAATATGCGTGGCGAACTGCCGTTTGATATTGACGGCGCTGTCATAAAAGTCAACAGTTTTTCTCAAAGGACAGCACTCGGAAGTACGGCAAAATTTCCCAAATGGGCGATCGCTTTCAAGTACCCACCCGAAGAAAAGGAAACTACGCTCCTCGACATTGAAGTAAATGTCGGAAGGACGGGCGTTTTGACGCCGACGGGTGTTTTTGAACCGACAACATTAGCCGGTACATCGGTCAGCAGAGCGACGCTCCACAACCAAGATTTCATCAACGAACTCGGCATACAAATCGGCGACAAAGTCATCATAAGAAAAGCCGGAGACATCATACCCGAAGTTTTGCGTGTCACTAAGCACTGCGGAAACGGCGTGTACAAACTGCCGGAATACTGCCCCTCATGCAATGCAAAAACCGTTCGTGACGACGGCGAAGCGGCAATAAGATGCACAAATCCCGACTGCCCGGCGCAACTTTTGAGGGTACTTATCCACTTCTGCTCACGTGACGCTATGGACATCGACGGACTCGGCGACGCTCTTTTGCGTGTGTTCACAGAAAAAGGTCTCATAAAAAGTCCTGCCGATATCTACTCATTAAAACGGGAAGACATATCCTGTATCGACGGACTTGGCGAAAAATCCGCCGACAATTTGATAAACGCTATAGAAAAATCAAAATCCAACGACCTTTCACGCCTTGTCTACGCCCTCGGCATTCGCCACATAGGACAAAAAGCCGGAAAACTTTTAGCCGATCATTTTCATGACATGGACAGTATCGTTTCAGCCGAAAAAGAAGAAATCGAACAAATCGAAGGTTTCGGAGCTGTCATGGCTCAAAGCGTTGTCGACTATTTCGGAGTACAGGAGAGTAAAGACCTTGTCGGGCAACTTGCGGACGTCGGGGTGAATATGCTCTCACAGCGTGAAGTCAAGGACGAAAGATTTAAAGGGAAGACATTTGTACTTACGGGTACGCTCAGTGAATTTAAACGTAGCGAAGCCGCCGAAATCATAGAGAGTTTCGGCGGAAAATCGGCTTCATCTGTATCAAAAAAGACAACTTACGTATTAGCCGGAGAAGACGCCGGCAGTAAGCTCAAAAAAGCCAACGATCTCGGAATTGAAGTTATAAGCGAGGAAAAGTTCAAAGAAATGATACAGTAAAAATATTGGGGTGTTAAAATGACAGACGATGAAAACAGAAAGTCTGAATCGGAAAGCCTGCCGTTTTACAGAAACAAATGGTTCTGGAGCACCGTTTTCTTTGCAGCCGTTTGTGTTGTCGGCAGTCTTACGGGTGACAACAATTTTGCCCGTACCGATCCGCTCGAAAACGCAAGATATATCAATTCAGCCGTTACATCGGCTGTATCTGTATTATCCGAGACAGATATGGACACAAGTGCAGGTACAGGTACAAGTACAGATACAGATACAGATACAGTTGCGGTCGCAAGTGCGGATATTAAGATATCCGAAAGCACAAGCATGTCTGCCGAAGTGCAATGGGACGAAATCACAGTCTACATCACGCCGACAGGTGAAAGGTATCACATAAGATCATCGTGTGCCGGAAAGAATGCGATAAAGACCGACATAGACACTGCCAAAGAAAAATATACGCCCTGCAAAAGATGCGCTAAAATTTTGTGCGAAAGCGAAGACTGAATAAAACCGCATTTCAAACTTAAAAAGCAAATTTTTCGCTTTACCTATTCACAAAGTGAAAATTTTATGGTACAATATGTAACCGACATTACAAAGTCACAAATTTCAACAAACTTATTTATACGAAGGCATTCGCCCGTACAAACAAACAAGCAAAGAAAGAAAGGGGCAGTTCAATGGAAACCGCAACACAGAAAAAAAGGATATTAAGCTGTATCCAGCCGTCAGGAATTCCGACACTCGGAAACTATCTCGGAGCACTCAAGAACTGGCCACCCCTTGCCGACGAATTTGACGGAGCGTTCGCAGTCGCCGACCTGCACGCAATAACGGTACGCCAAGACCCTGCGAAACTCAGAAAGCAGACGCAGGGAGTACTCGCACTGCTTTTGGCGATCGGTCTCGACCCCGAAAAAAGCATAATTTTCGTACAAAGCCAAGTTGCCGCACATTCACAGCTTGCGTGGCTTCTCAACTGCTACACTCAATTCGGCGAAATGAGCCGAATGACGCAGTTCAAAGACAAGAGCGCCGCACACGCCGACAATGTCAACGTCGGACTTTTCAGCTACCCCGTACTCATGGCAGCTGACATTCTCCTGTACCAAGCCGATCTTGTACCCGTCGGAGAAGACCAGAGACAGCACTTGGAAATCGCACGTGACATAGCCGGCAGATTTAACGGAATTTACGGCGACGTGTTCACAATTCCCGATGCGTACATCGGAAAGAACGGCGCCCGTGTAATGTCACTTCAAAATCCGCAAAAGAAGATGAGCAAATCCGACCCCAACCCCAAGGGTTACATTTCGATATTCGACACACCGGAAGTCATAATGAAAAAATTCAAGAGTGCCGTCACCGACAGCGAAGCCAAGGTACGTTTCGCAGAGGGCAAAGACGGAATCAACAACTTGATGAGCATTTACTCTTGCTGTACAGGCAAGGGCATGGACGAAATCGAACGTGAGTTCAACGGAAAAGGCTACGGTGACTTTAAAGTACAGGTCGCAGAAGCGGTAATTGAGGAACTTCGTCCCGTACGTGAAAACTACGAAAGATACATTTCGGATAAAGCCTACCTCAAGCAAGTAGCCGAAAAAGGTGCCGAAAACGCATCGAGAATCGCTAACAGGACTTTGTCAAAAA
Source organism: uncultured Faecalibacterium sp. (assembly GCA_964495955.1). Classification (GTDB taxonomy): domain Bacteria; phylum Bacillota; class Clostridia; order Oscillospirales; family Acutalibacteraceae; genus UBA6857. Next base: position 484 of record CAZBXS010000061.1, on the reverse strand, counting down.
CGATGAAAAAGATCGGTTTCTGGCAACCGTAAGTCAGCAATGGCAGAGCTTACATCAGCGTAGCAAAGTAAAATTAACCTCCGCACATTCGTGCGGAGATATATGGCTCCTTAGTTAAATGGATATAATAAACCCCTCCTAAGGGTTAGTTGAGGGTTCGATTCCCCCAGGGGCTGCCATATGATCATAAACCCGAAACCGTCCGCTTTATGCGGACGGTTTCGGGTCATCTTGTTTGGTGCATCTGACAGGACTCGAACCTGCACGCATTGGCAATGGATCCTAAATCCATCGTGTCTACCAATTCCACCACAGATGCGTATTTCCTGAATATTATACTCAAACTGTCGGCAATTGTCAACTGCATTTTTGTTTGTGAAGCAGTAGGTTCGGTGCAGAACCCCCGCCTGCGAAGCAGGCGGGGGCGACGTGCGACGCACCTCGAAGGTGCGAGCGAAGCGAGCAGTCTGAGACGGTGCACGAG
>CAZBXS010000060.1:0-8003 GCA_964495955.1 uncultured Faecalibacterium sp. | reverse complement strand
CGTTGGAGCTGTATTCCTTGTGGCTTAGAAGATTTTGTCTTCCGTTTAGCCTGACTTCCGCCTGTACCGCCTGGTTAGCAAGCTCCGAGAGCACGACAAACAGCGGTGACATTATCAAAGCGTTGGCGCCCAGAGAAGCGACAAGGGTCTGTATCATAACCATTCCGATGTCGGCAACGGGCATTGAGATGAACTTTTCTTCGACGATACGGTAAAATTCTTTTATCATATCCTGCGTCAGCGGAACGTCGACCTTGCACACGCCGTCTTTTATAATGCCTGTTGAAGTCATCAAAACTATCATCGCTATCCGACTTCCTATCGGAACAAGTTCAACTCTTTTGACCAAAGCGCCGGCATCTGTCGGTGTTGTCGCAACGATAGTGCAGTTAGTCAGTTTCGCCAGAAGCTCGCTCGCCTTTTCAAGCAGTTTTTCCGGATCGCCGATATTGTTACCTATCGCACGGCGTATCTGCGCCTTTTCGTCATCGTCAAGCGTTCCCTCGTCCATCAGGTTATCAACATAGTAGCGGTAGCCTTTCTGTGTCGGCACTCGCCCCGCCGATGCGTGAGGCTGAGCTAAAAGTCCCAGTTCGGCAAGATCGGACATTTCGTTTCTTATTGTCGCAGATGACACCGAAAACGGCAGATGATCCATGAGAACTTTTGAACCTATCGGCTCGCCGGTCGAAACGTAAAGTTCAACTATGTTTGAAAGTATTTTCTTTTTTCTTTCCGTAAGTTCCACCGTTCTCACCTCCGTTTTAGCAGTCTAGCCTTTAGAGTGCTAACTTATGTTCATAATATACTACCGGTGCTAACATTTGTCAAGGGGTTTTGAAAAATATTTTTTATTACGGTGCAAAAATCGCCTGCTGTAGATGTCGCTGTTCGGAAAGTTACTATCGGCTAAGTGGCTACAGCTACTTATGGTGTACCTGTTACAAGATCAAACAAGCCTAAACGTACAGTTTTACCGCAGAGGAATCTCAAATTCAGCCAAAGACGGAATTCGTTGCTATACAGGCAGTCCTAAGCCGACCGACTTTTTCCAACATTTTTACTTTTCACCCTTTACCAACTCAAACTTATGTTATATAATATATAAATAAGTATAACCGAAAAGCGACGGAGGAAGTCTAATGAAAAAATATAAAGTCGGAATGATATCCCTCGGCTGTCCGAAAAACCAAGTCGACGCCGAAATTATGCTTGCGAAATTGGTCGAAGCAGGATTTGAAATAACCAACGAATCTTACGGTGCCGATGCCGTAATTATCAATACCTGCGGTTTTATAGACGCCGCAAAACAGGAGGCTATCGACACGATACTCGAAACGGCGGAGCTTAAAAAAGACGGTGTGATAAAAGCAATAATCGTCACCGGCTGTCTTGCCGAAAGGTACAAAGAGGAAGTTATAAACGAAATGCCCGAAATCGACGCTATAATAGGTATAGGCGCAAATGAGAATATAGCCGAGGTATGCCGTAAAGCTATTGAGGGCGAAAAATACGCCGATTTTCCGTCAAAGTACAACCTGCCCATGTGCGCTGAAAGAGTATTGACAACGCCGGAATATTGGGCATACCTGAAAATTGCCGAGGGTTGCTCAAACTGCTGTACGTATTGCGCAATCCCGTCCATCAGAGGAAAGTACAGAAGCCGTAAAATAGAAGATATTCTCGCCGAGGCACGCTCGCTTGCCGAAAGCGGAGTAAAGGAACTCATCGTCATCGCTCAGGACACAACCAAGTACGGCATAGACCTGTACGGCGAACTGAAATTACACGAGCTTTTGAAAAAGTTGTCCGAAATCGACGGCATCGAATGGATAAGACTTTTGTACTGCTACCCCGATGCGCTGACGGACGAACTTTTGGAAGAAATGAGAGACAACGAAAAAATCTGTCATTACATTGACCTTCCGTTACAACACGCAGACGCAAACGTTTTGAAAAGAATGAACCGTACAGGCGACAAAGAACAGCTTCTGACTCTCATCAAAAAAATAAAGTCGCTTATCCCCGATGTCATAATCCGAACAACATTCATAACGGGATTCCCCGGAGAGACGGAAGAAGAATTCGAAGTTTTAAGCGAATTTGTCAAAGAAGCGGAATTTGACCGTCTGGGTTGTTTTGCATATTCAGCCGAGGAGGGTACAAAAGCCGCACAAATGCCGTGTCAAATAGACGAACAGACAAAAATCGACCGTGGCGACATTATCATGCAACAGCAATTCGCCATATTCACGAAAAAGCAGGAAGAAAGAATAGGCAAGACTTACAAAGTTCTCGTTGAGGGTTACGACTCATACACCGACTCGTATTGCGGACGAAGCTATATGGACGCACCGGAGATAGACAGTTTGGTTTATTTCACATCATCTGTACCGCTTGAAACGGGCGAATTTGTCTACGTCAGAATTATAAATACAAAAGACTACGATTTACTCGGCGAATGCGTCGACATTGCCTGAAATTTTCAGCACAAATTTTCAAAAAGGTAGTGCATTTTTCATAAAAGTGTAGTATAATATTTAGAAGAGTAAAGCAACGGTCTGAAGAAGTAAGCGGAGAGGTTTTTCTCAGAGAGGGGCGATGAGCTGTGAACGCCCTGTTAAACCGCCGACGAAATGCATCAGACGGCAGCTTGGGGGAAAAGCAATGAGTATCCCAAGACGCACGCCCTGCGTTACGGGGCAGGTAATAATCGGAATACAAATGTGATTACCGAAGTTACCGAAAGTGATAAATCAGAGTGGAACCGCGTTCGACGCCTCTGTTGCTACGGCAACGGAGGCGTTTTTTACGAAAGTTTGTTTGGCAACCACGCCTGCGAAGCAGGCGTGGCGGTGTGCGACGCACCTCGAAGGTGTGAGCGTAAGCGAGCTGTCTGAGACGGTGCACGAGCACGCCGCCGGCAATTCAGAACAAAGTCCAAAAAACGAAAAACAGTAATCAGTACAAACAATAACAAATCAACGGAGGAACACAGATGAAAATTTTCAACACACTGACAAGAAAAAAAGAAGAATTAGTCCCCATCGAAGAGGGCAAATACAAAATCTACGCTTGCGGGCCGACAGTATATAACTTCATACACATAGGCAACGCAAGACCTCTTTGCGTATTCGACGTTCTTCGCAGATACTTGGAATACAGAGGAAACGAAGTCAGATTTGTCCAAAACTTCACCGACATCGACGACAAAATCATTCGCCGTGCCAACGAAGAAGGTATCACTTTCTCGGAAGTATCCGAAAAGTACATCAAAGAATTTTGGGTCGACGCAAAGGGAATGAATGTACGTGAAGCGACAGTACACCCGAAAGCGACGGAAAATATCGACGAAATCATAAACATCGTCTCAACTCTTATAGAAAAAGGCTACGCTTACGCAGTTGACGGCGACGTATATTTCTCGACAAAAAAATTCGGCGGATACGGAAAACTTTCTCACCAGCCTCTCGAAGACCTCGAAGCCGGCGCAAGAATCAATATAGGCGAAAAGAAAAAAGAACCCATGGATTTCGCACTTTGGAAAGCGGCGAAACCGGGTGAGCCGTACTGGGAGTCTCCGTGGGGTCACGGCAGACCCGGCTGGCACATTGAATGCTCTGCGATGGTACACCGCTTCTTAGGCAACACGATAGACATTCACTGCGGCGGTCAAGACCTCATATTCCCCCACCACGAAAACGAAATCGCACAAAGCGAGTGCTGTAACGGTGCGGCATTCTCAAATTATTGGATGCACAACGGATTTATTACTGTCGACAACGAGAAAATGTCCAAGTCGTTAGGCAACTTCTTCACCGTAAGAGATGTTGCCGAAAAGTACGGCTACGAGCCTATTCGCTACCTGATGATATCCTGCCAGTACAGAAGTCCGATAAACTACAGCTTTGACGCTATCGAACAGTGCAAGGCGTCACTGACAAGACTTTACACCTGCCGTGACAACCTTGATTTTGCGCTTAAAAATGCCGTTGAAGAAGTACAGGCGACTGACAGCGAAACGGAAAAAATTATAGACTCAAAGCGTGAAAAGTTCATTTCCGCTATGGACGACGACCTCAACACAGGCGAAGCTCTCGGTGCGATATTCGAACTTGTCAAAGAAATTAACACAAAGGTAATTGACGGCGTACATTCAAAGGCGCTCGTTGAGCACGCAATCGAAATATTCGACGATTTGACGGGCGTACTCGGTCTTCTCTACGAACGCAAGGAAGAAAAGAGCCTTGACGAACAGGTCGAAGAAATGATCAACGCAAGAAATGAGGCAAGAAAAGCTAAGAACTGGGCAGAAGCCGACAGAATAAGAGACGAACTCAAAGCTCAGGGTATTGTTCTTGAAGATACACCGCAAGGCGTAAAGTGGCACAGAGCATAAAAAATTGAATATTATATAAACCGCTCCGCACTTCAGATGAAGTGCGGAGCGGTTGCATTTGTGTTTTCGCTACGAAAAACGTCGACACTTCCAACGCCGGAATGCAGATAATCACAAAGAAAAAATCATTCACTGCGAAGTGCGATAACGGGGTCTTTCTTCGCCGCCTTTTTCGCCGGAAGAAGCCCAGCCACTATAGTGATCATCACACTCAGTGCGATAAGCGCTAAAGATGACGAAAGAGGCAGACGGGCACTCAGTCCCTCAAATCCTGTAAGTTTTGAAATAAGTATATTTATCGGCACTGTCGCAATTTGGGATATACCGACACCCAAAAGTCCTGCACAACAGCCGATGATGAATGTTTCGGCATTGAATACCTGCGATATATTCGACTTCGAAGCACCGAGGGCACGAAGAATGCCTATCTCCTTTGTACGCTCCATTACGGATATGTGAGTGATAATTCCTATCATGATACACGAAACTATCAAAGATATCGCAACAAAGGCGATTATAGCGTAAGAAACAGTATCAATTATTGTGGTAATAGACGAAGTTAAAAGCGATACATAATCCGTATACGTTATTTTAAGCTCGTCTGTAACGCTTGAGTTGTAATCGGCTATGCACTGCGTTATGGCGTCTTTCGAGTCGAAGCTGTCAGCGTAGATACTTATAGATGTCGGAGTGTCGTAGCTGACTTTACCGAATTTTTCCATGTTGTCGTCATAAGTCGAAACGCCTATGTATTCGTCATATACTTTGATGAGAATTTCTTCATCGGGCGAGTTTTCAAGCCAGTTGTCCAAAAGCGTTGCGACAGACTCTTGACCGAACGAAAAGGAAGAAGAAATATTTCCCGTACTTCCCGATGTCAAAAGAGACGAAAGCGACTTCAACGTTTCGGCGTCGGCTGTGTCTATGTTATAATTTTTTATAAATGTATAAAGTGTCGCTTTTTCGCTTTCGCTAAGTTTCCCTGCGTACTCTTTAATCATCGAAATTTTCGTTTCGTCACTCATCGAACCGACAAGAGATGTGGCAATATTTGACGAAGTGTTTGAGCCGAGGTTAAAGATATTTTCCAAATTGAAATTGCCGATATTTAAATTTCCGAGACCGAGTGTGTCTAATATCTGAGAGAAAAATTTTCCTATAACCGAGTTGCCGAGCCTATCAAAAATTGTCGTCGAGGATTTTGACGATGTGTCCGACTGTTTATCCGAATTTCCTAAAGAGCCGAACATATCCGCACTGTCCAAAACGCTGTCGAACAAAGCTAAGAGAACGTCATCGTCCGCTGTACTTAGCCACTTGTCGAAAGCCACCGCTTTTTCGCTGTCGGACATTTCTTCGATTTTTTCCGTACTGTCCGCTTTTTCACTTTCTTTATTTGCACTTTCAAAATATTTTATCAGCGTGTATACAGAAGTTTTTTGTGCCGTGTCGAGATTTTTTATGTACTCTTTAGCGTCTTCGACTTTCGTTTTGTCGTCGGGAACTTCGAATTCCACGCCGTTTAGAACGTTGATTTTCGGTGTTTTTTCCTGTGCTTTAACGACTTCGCTTGAATTTGTTTTCGAAATTATGTAGTCTGTCAGTTTATATGTGTAGGCAACGGCTGTCGAAATTTCGGCGCCGTTTTCGTTTTCTCCGTTCGGGCGAACGATACCCGTAATTTTGAGTTTTATCGCATTTTTTGTCAGCTTTTCTGCGTTCGTGTCGCTGTCGTCGATGTATGAAAATGTTCCGTTTTCGTTCTTTTCGTATCTGTCGGCGGCGGTTACAAGATAAAATTCATTCTTACAAAAGTCCGAATAATCGAATGCCGTGTCGGCTACCGTTTCGCCTTTTTCGAGCTTTTCGGAATTTTCGTCATAGTCGCTTTTTGTTATGAGACCTAACCTGTACATCACATCGGCGGAAATTTTATTGTTTCTGTCAAGCACGAGTATAACTTCATCGTAATTTGCGGGCCATGCACCGTAGAGTAAGTCGTAGCTGTCGGTTATGAGCGAACTTACGGTACTGTCGGCTCCTTTCATCAGTTCAGAGAAGTTTTCAACGCCCGACTCAGTCCCTCCGCCGAATGCGGAAGTTATTGATTTAAGCTTACTCGCTATACCGATACCGCCGGAAGTCGCACCCAAAAGACCTGTACTTTCACCGTCGGTATCTTCTTTAGAGCTGTTAACCAAGTTTCCGTCGGCATCATAACTGTACACATCGAAATTCAAATCGTAGGAATAAATAATTCCGTTTTCGCCGACATGTCGGCGTATTTCGCTTGTCGGGTCATCAAGGTACAGTTTAAATGCGGAAAGGTTGTTTTCTTTCAGCGTAGACGTTAGTATGTTCATCGAGCTTGTGCTTTGCCAATCGGCGTATATTCCCGATACATCGGAAGTGGTTCCCATCATGTTTTCACGCATGTTTTCGACCGTTTCTTTTCTCTTGCCCATAACGTCGGAGACATCGACCGATTCGGAACTTATTGTCAACGGATACGATGACATGGTTTCTTTTTGTATCGAGGCTATGTAATCGTTGAGACCTGTCGACATTGCGAGGACTAACGCTATACCGATAATGCCTATTGAGCCGGCAAAAGCGGTCAGAAGCGTCCTGCCCTTTTTGGTTCTCAAGTTGTTAAACGACAGTGACAAAGCCGTCGGGAAAGACATTGAAATCTTTTTGTGGCGTACAGTTTTTCCGGCTTCTTCTTTCGGGCTGTACGGGTCGGTGTCGCTGATTATCTTACCGTCGAGGAGTTTTACCGTTCTCGTTGAGTACTTTTCGGCAAGTTCGGGATTGTGAGTTACCATGATGACGAGTTTGTCTTTGGCTATCTCTTTGAGAAGTTCCATTATCTGTATGCTCGTCTCCGAATCGAGAGCACCGGTCGGCTCGTCCGCCAAAAGTATATCGGGATTATTGACAAGTGCACGTGCTATGGCAACTCTTTGCATCTGTCCTCCCGACATCTGATTAGGCTTTTTGTGGATATGATCGCCGAGACCTACTTTTTTAAGTACGGATATTGCTTTTTCTTTTCGCTCTTTTTTCGACACTCCGGCAAGCGTCATAGCCATTTCCACATTCGCCAGTACGCTTTGGTGTGGGATAAGATTGTAGCTTTGAAATACAAAGCCGATCGAATTGTTTCTGTAGTAGTCCCAGTCGGCGTCTTTGTACTTTTCGGTCGATACACCGTTGATAACGAGATCTCCGCTTGTGTATCGGTCAAGTCCGCCGATTATATTTAACATTGTCGTTTTGCCCGAACCGCTTTGACCGAGTATTGATACAAATTCGTTTTCACGAAAAGTTATACTGACACCTTTGAGTGCGTCCTGTGTGATATCGCCTGTCACATAAGTTTTAACAATATTTTTCAGTTGCAGCATATACATACCTCCGTTTTGACGGACTATATCACACTAAGATAAACTCAAGGACAAAAATGTATAAATTAAAAATAAACTCTGAGAATATTTATTTTTCTTAATTTGTTTATCTTAATTTTACTTTCTTATGATATGCTACTATAAGCATTGCAGTTAAATCCGAACCCGCCTAAAACGGCGTATTTTCGTCTCTT
>CAZBXS010000059.1:0-8019 GCA_964495955.1 uncultured Faecalibacterium sp. | reverse complement strand
CTTCAATTCCAATCCATCTATCTTCTGTTAAATCTGTCATAACTCTTACCTCTCTGCTCTTATACCGCTACGCTAGTATGCCATTAAAATAAATTTTTTCAAGTTTTATATGAATTAATATGAATTTGCATTTTTTCATATGATTATATTCTGGATTGTTTTTGTATGTATAATTTTTATAACTATAACATTTTAGAGGTTCTATACATATCCCACCTGTAATTCTTTTGCCATTTTCCGACAGTAGCCCTATTCACTCAGCGCTGAAAAAAGTAGTTTTAAAACTCCACCCTATGTAAATTGAGGCTATATAACTATTGTAAAATCAAGGGAAAACAACTTTTTTATAAATCCGCATTTTTTGGCAAAACTTAAAATCCCTTTATTTCAATACTTTTCAGTTGTTTATAGTTATTTTCTTGACAGCAGACAAACCGTCTCGACATGGCTCGTATGCGGAAACATGTCCACCGGCTGTGCCTTTTGGCACTTATAGCCGTTTTTTGTAAGATACGCTAAATCTCTTGCCTGCGTTTCGGGGTTGCAGGAGATATAGACTATTCTTTTCGGTGATAGTGTGACCACGCTTGAGAGGAAATTTATGTCGCTTCCGGCTCTTGGCGGATCCATTATCACAACATCTGCCTTTTCCCCTGCCTTCGCCGCCTCCACCATAAATCTTCCCGCGTCCGCACAGTGAAAATATACGTTTTTCGCTTTGTTGATTTTCGCGTTGACTATTGCGTCCTTCACCGCGTCTCTGTTAAGCTCCACTCCGACTACATTGCCCGCTTTTTTCGATGCGACTATTCCTATTGTACCCGTTCCGCAATAGGCGTCGACTACAGTCTCCTTTCCCGTAAGACCCGCGTACTCTATCGCAGTGTTATAGAGGATTTCGGTCTGTGTCGGGTTGATTTGATAAAACGACCTTGCGGAAATTCTGAATTTGCATCCGCAAAGAACATCCGTTATGTACCCGTCGCCGAAAAGCACCTTTTCCTTTTCGCCCAAAACCATACTCGTGCTTGACGGATTTATGTTTTGCACAACCGTCGTTATTTCGGGGTAGTTCGACAGTAGCTTTTTCAAAAAGCGTTCCCTGTTTTTCAATACAGGCGAAGCGGTCACTAAGACGACCATTATTTCTCCGGTTGAAAAGCTCCTTTTTACAAGTACATGGCGAAGTGAGCCCTTCCCGCTGTCCTCGTTGTAGGGGATAATGCCGAAGTCCGGCAACATTTCTCTTATGGAAACGATGATTTTGTCAGCTTTTTTGTCCTCTAATTTGCACTTGTCAACGCATACTATTCTGTGGCTTGCCGCTTGGTAGACACCCGATACGACTTTTCCGCCTCTCGTTACGCCAAACGCCGCTTGTACTTTGTTTCGGTAGTGCGTCGGGTTTTCCATTCCGATTATTTCTTCGACGTGGCAATATCTGCCGAGAAGTTTTATAACTTTTGCTTGCTTGAAGCTGAGTTGTTCGTCGTAGGTCATATTTTGAAGCTGACAGCCTCCGCATTTTTTATAAAGCGTACAGCCGTTACCTAAGCCGGATTTCTTCTTTTTTTCGGTGTTATTCATGTTGTACCTCGATATATATTAAGCTGACGAGAGTCGAACACGATACGGTTTTTTAAGGCATATTTCCGCCAATACTGCGTTGGAAATCCTCGCAAGGCGGAAGCCTTGCTTGCGGTTTCCGCCTTGCCTTGACGAAAATCTATCCTTAAAAAACTGCTTCGCACCCAAAACGCAACAGTTTGCGTGCAATCGGGCATTTCTTTGCCGAAGGAATACTGACGTATTTCGAGGCAAAAAATGTTCGAGGGTGCGTGAAATGTTGTGCTTTGGGCGTATTGAGTTCGATTCTCGTCAGCTTAACTGATTTTTTACTCTTTCCAATAGTTATTATATCATTTGAAAACGATTTGTCAACGGCTCGCCGACGCCGTTAGATGAAGAACGCCGCTTGAAATCAAGCGGCGTTCGGATCGGTCATTTGGCAGGCGTCCCATTCTCCTGCATCTCTCGGTCATAGACCTGTCAAGCCTTCGGCGTGTGGACGGGGACGAAATCTTCCACCTCAAATGACCTTCTTTTATCCTACTACAATTATATCATCTTTATTCGGCTTTGTAAAGAATTTTTTTGTTTTTTATAAGTCGCTTCCATTCCTTTTCGTTAATTCGCATAAATGTTATAATTGAGTTTTTAAAATTCGGGTCATCATGTGCAGTAACCAGCCTAAGAACGACTTTATACTGTTTTTCATTTTCGTAAAATGACTTTAATATAAGGGCTGTGTTAGGCTTGTTCGCCTCAATAATATAATCGGGCTCTTCAACAACTGCTTTAAGATGAATGCAATATGTCTCGAAACTTTCATCGTGTCTGTCAACTATATGCTTAATTCTTTCGTCTGTAATTATAACTTCATCTGATGCTATTTTTTCACAAACGCAACTATAAATACGTTTATCTATCTTTCCTATATAATACACTTTTCATCAATCGTTTCCATTTGTTTTCTTAATTATATCACTTATGCAAAATTTGTCAACTTTCGACATCATTAGGAAGAAGAAGAAGAAGAAAGCAGGGAAAACGTCTGAACCGCTTACTCCACCTCAATCACGGTCAGCTCATTGCCGTCGACTTTAAATTTTACGTTATATTCTCCATACTTGACACCGTAAACTCTTTCCGGGTCGTTTTGATATGACGGACGGGGGTCACATCCAAGCATCTCGATAAGTCCGTCCCTTTTCGCACTCGGTATGATTTCGAGCATACTTTCCCGGACGTTGACATTCAATCTGTACGACGAAAAATCATCGGCAAAACCGCTCACTGCGTCGGGGTGGCTGTCGGAATAGGCAACATAAGGCTTGATATCGAAAATCGGCGTACCGTTCATCAAGTCCGCACCGCTGACTATGAGCACCGTTCCGTTTTCCGCTGTATCTTCCGCTTTTTCAAGTTTCACCGACGACAAACCCAAATTGTTCGGTCTAAACGGAGAGCGTGTTGCGAAAACTCCGACACGTGTATTTCCGCCAAGTCTCGGAGGTCTCACCGTCGGCGACCACTTTCCGTCGCACTCGGAAAATTGCCAAATCAGCCACAAATGTGAGTAGCCGTCAATCCTTCTGAGCGTTTCGGGTATGCGGTACGGTTTTTCAAATACGATGACCGATTCGACACTCGGCGCAAGTCCGCTTTGGCGAGGTACACCGAACTTTTCGGCGTAATCGTTGTATATGTACGCAATGGGAGATATCTGTATTTTATTTTCGGTGTTTTTCGTATTTTTAACTGTGTCCATATTTGCCTCAGATTATATCACGCTGTTTATGTACCGAATGATACACAAACAGCGTGTTTTTTGATTATTCTATACCCTTGAGCGCTTCGAGTTCCTCTTTTGCAACTCTTATTTGAGCGTCCTTTATGAGTTTGACTTTATGTCTGTCTATTATCAGCGGAGCGGATTCGGGGCGTTTGTCAAGTCTTATTTTGAGCATACCTGTTAAAAGGTTGTTTTCGATAACCGTTCCCCTGCCCTCTTTCGTTTCGACTATGGCGCCGACTTTTGGCGTTACTCTGAGAAGGTGTTCATAAGATGACTGCTCATATTTCAAACAGCACATCAGTCTACCGCAAGTACCGCTGATTTTAACGGGACTGAGTGAAAGACCCTGTTCTTTCGCCATTTTTATCGTTACAGGCTGGAATGAGCCTAAAAACGAACTGCAACAAAACGGTCTTCCGCATACACCTAAACCGCCGAGTACTTTCGATTCGTCTCTGACGCCGATTTGGCGAAGTTCTATTCTTGTTTTAAACACGCTCGCAAGGTCTTTGACAAGCTCTCTGAAATCAACTCTGCCGTCAGCGGTGAAGTAGAAGAGTATTTTGCTCCTGTCGAAAGTATATTCGACATCGACAAGTTTCATTTTCAAGCCGTGATTTTCGATTTTTTTGACACATATATCGAACGCCGCTTTTTCTTTTTCTTTGTTTTCCTCAAGAGTTTTGAGGTCGTTTTCGTCGGCTGTTCTTATAACCGTTTTAAGCGGTGATATAACTTCCTCGTCGGGTATTTCTTTGTTCATCATGGCTACGACACCGCATTCTATGCCTCTTGCCGTTTCGACAACGACTTTTGTACCCTCTGTATATTCTTGATTTTGCGGGTCAAAGTAATAAACTTTGCCTACCTCTTTGAATTTTACTCCGATAACTTCTGCCATCTATATTTATCCTTTCGTTCTTTCGTTTGCCAACGCACTGCTAAGGCGTGTCATTGTTAAGTTTGCGTTTGCGCTCATGTCTGCCGCTCTTTTGATTTCGTTCATTATATCGACGAAACGTACAAGTTGACTGAGCGTAAACCTTTTGGCGAGTTCTTTTGCCGTGGTTTCATCGGCGCATGTCAGCTTTTTTCCGCCGCTTTTCAAAACAGCAGCCGACGAAAAGTACTCCGCCATCATTTGAACTGTCGGCGAAATGAGCTTTTTGTCTTTCTCGAAAACAGCCGTTTTTTTCATAAATTCAAGCTCGTTTGCGTTACAGAAAGTCATGCACAGTTCTTTCGCCGTATTCGCCGCTTTTTCACTCTCTTTATCCGATGCGATATCCGTCTCGGACTGACCGAGAGAAATTAAAGTGCCTCTTGAAAGTATGGTTTCAAGCAAGATCTCTTTCGAGTCGCAGGTCATTATTATCGCAACATCGTCGGGCGGTTCTTCGAATATTTTCAAAAGTGCGTTTTGTGACTGTACGGTCATAGTTTGCGCTTCTTTGAAGATGAAAACTTTTCTGTCCGCATCGTTCGCAGTCACAAACGCCGCCGACTTCATTTTTCTTACCGCATCGACGCCCATCATCGCTTTTCCGTTTTCCTTGTCGCAGATGATGACATCGGGGTGAGCGTCACACATTACCTTTTTGCACTGTTTGCATGAAAGGCAGGGAATTTTTTCGCTGTCGCACACCAAAGCCGCCGCTATCAACTTGGCTGTATTCATGCGGTTTTGTTCGCTTGTACCCTCGATTATCATGGCGTGAGGTATTCTTTTTCGTTCGAAAAAAGCGTTTATCATTTGCCTTGCGGCGTCTGTCATAGTTAAATTTTCAAACAAAAAGCTCACCTCCCGAAACGATTACGGATATTATACAACAAAATTTCTACTTTTACAATAGTTTTCGGTATCATTTGATTTGGCGATTTCTTCATCTTTAAATCTTAATTTTTTTCGTAATTCTTGCAACAGGGCAAGCACTTTGATATAATATGGCAGTGAATACAAATTTGTACTTATCAAAGGAGCAATGAAAAATGAAAATTTTCAAAAAGCCGTTGTCGGTACTGATGGCTTTGTTGGTATTCAGCGGAATTTTCGCTCAGCTAAACCTCGTTTCTGCAGTCGACACTGCCGTAAAAACAGGAAATTACATATTCGTAAATTCCGAAACGGGCGAATGTCTGACGCTCAAAAACAACAGCGATTTAGACGGCACACAGTTCGTACTTTCCGATAAAGATAACGGCGTTGACCAAGTAATGAAAATCAAAATCAAGTCGTCGAAATATTACATTCAGCCGGCTCAGTCGACCGAAAGATATCTCACAGCTGATTTTTCTTCCCCCGACGCACAGCCTACACTTGTACAGGCAAACGAAAGCAATGACCAAAATTGGACATTTGCCGTCACTTTGACGGGCGAATACATCATAAAAAGTGCAGCCGACCCGTCAATCGTCCTCGCCGCATCAAACTCCAAAGCGATAACCGAAGTTTATGAGGAGGGGAAGGCTTCACAGCGCTGGAAATTAGAGCCGTTCAAGATAGAAAAAAGCGGAGGCAAAGAGGGCGTATACGCTTACGGAATCGACGTTTCGACCCACAACGGCGACATAAATTGGCAGGCAGTCAAGGAATACGGCATTGATTTTGCGATAATCCGTCTCGGATTCGGTCAGGATTTCGAGGATCAGGACGACGCAAAATTCAAAGCTAACGCCGACGCATGTAAAGCCTTGGGCATTCCTTTCGGCGTCTATCTCTACTCATATGCGACCTCGGTGACAAATGCGAAATCGGAGGCAAAACACTGCTTGCGTCTTGTAAAAGATTACGATTTGAGCTTGCCGATATACTACGACTTGGAAGATGCGAAAACGACCGGCACCTGTACAAATTCACAGATACTCGAAATTTCGAAAGCGTTTGCGACCGAAATTACAAAAGCCGGATATCAAGTCGGATTTTATTCGAACACATATTGGTGGACAAACAAATTGACCGACAGCTACTATGACGGATTTTCACGCTGGGTCGCCCAGTACAACTCAACTTGTACTTACACGGGCAAAAAAGACCTTTGGCAGTACACTTCATCGGGCAATGTCGCCGGAATAGAAAAGAACGTCGACATGAACGTACTTTATTATCCGCTCTCGCAATCTGTTTACACGGGTTCAGCGATAACTCCGAATTTTGCCGTCTACGGCCCTGACGGTGAAGTACTTGTAAACGGGCGGGACTACACGGTCACATGGCGTAACAACATAAACGCAGGAACGGCGTACGCCGATATAGTCGGCATAAATAATTATGTCGGATTTTCCGAAACAAAACAGTTTATCATAACAAGGCGTTCGCTGTCATCGGTAACATTTTCACCTTTAAGCGACAAAACCTACACCGGTAAAGCAATCGAACCCAATATGACGCTGACATATAACGGCAAGAAACTCGTAAAGGGCAGAGACTTTACAGTTAGCTTTAAGAACAACACAAAGGTCGGAAAAGCGACCGTCACATTCACCGGTATCGGAAACTTCACAGGTACAAAGACTTTCAGCTTTAATATAACTAAGCTAAACGTCAAAAACGCTGTCATCACAGGACTGGTCGACAAAACTTATAACGGCAAGAAGCGTGGCAGTGTCGGTTTGAAAACTACGGCAGGAGTGAAGCTCGTAAAGGATAAGGACTTTACAGTGACTATTTCGAACAACAAGAATATCGGCACTGCTTCCGTCACGATAAAGGGCATAGGTGACAACTGCACCGGCACGTACAAAACAACATTTAAGATAATTCCCAACGCTCCGAAGAAGCTCAAAGCGTCGGATATATCAATGAAGAAAGCGACTTTGTCTTGGAAGAAATCGGACGAAGGAACGACATACCAACTTTATCGCTCAACATCTCCCGACGGGAAGTACACTCTCATATACAGCGGTAAAGCGACTTCATACAAAGACAGTTCACTTAAAAACGGAACGCATTATTTCTACAAAGTACGTGCTGTCAAGAAAGTTGACGGAAAGAAGTACTACAGCGAATTCAGCACCGTTTTGAAGATGAACACCGAGCTTAAAAGTACCGATTTCAAGCTCAGCAGGAACTACTCAAAGCGTACAACAAAAGTCAAAGTCGAAAAGACAAGCGGTGTGACGGGATATGTAGTTTATCAATACAAAGGCTCCAAAAAAGCGTACGTGAAGGTCTATGAAGGAACGAAGTTAGAGTACACGGTCAAGAACTGCAAAAAGGGAACGAACTACAAATTCAAAATTCAGACCTACAAGGACACGAAATACGGCAGGATCTACAGTCCGATGTCGAATATGAAAAGTATAACGTTTAACAAGTAGGCGGCGAAGCCGCCGTAAGCGTGCGCAGTAGCGTAGCGAGTGCACGTGCAAAACAGAGGGGCTCGATGCCCCTCTGTTTTGCGAAAAAGTCGGGTTTAGAAGAAAGTGTTTGTTTTTTTAAAGTGAACCACATCAACCCTTGACTTAACGGCAGTAGAAATATATAATAGAAACATAAATTACAGATCGGAGAAACAAAATGAAAGACGATTCGATTATCACTCTTGAAGCTGACGGAGACGAGGAAAAGTTCGGTTTTCTCGATTTCGTCGAATACGACGGCGAAGAATTCATAGTACTCTACCCTCTCGAAAGAGAAGATGACAGACTTCTCATTCTCAAAG
>CAZBXS010000058.1:0-8058 GCA_964495955.1 uncultured Faecalibacterium sp. | reverse complement strand
AGGCGGAAGATCTCGGTCACACGTACATCGGAAGCGAACACCTTTTAGTAGGAATTCTGAAAGACGACAGCACCGTGACGGTTCCGTCTCTGTCGTCAAAAAGAGTGACGCCGACACGTGTCGAAGAAGTCATAAAACGAACGGTCGGAGTGGGGATACCGACAGTACTTTCACCCGACGATTTTACGCCGAGATGCAAACATATAATCGAGTCGTCCATCAGCCTTGCCCATGATGACGGTGCCAATTTCGTCGGTTCGGAGTACCTCTTACTCGCATTAGCCAAGGAAAATGACAGCTGCGGAAGCTACATTCTTTCGGAGCTCGGCGTGTCGCAACATGATATAGTCAACGACTTGAGCGGTGCGAATTCGAAATCGCCCTACAGTGCGAAAGCGTCGAAAAAAACCGCACGAAAATCCGATACGCCGACGCTTGACAGATACGGTCAGGACTTAACTCAGCTTGCACGAAACGGCGGTATAGATCCCGTAATCGCCAGGGAAAAGGAGATCGAACGGGTGATACAGATACTTTCCCGACGGACGAAAAATAATCCTTGTCTTATCGGCGAACCCGGCGTCGGAAAAACCGCCATAGCCGAGGGTCTGGCGTTGAAAATCAGCGAAGACGACGTACCGGAAAATTTGCGTGAAAAGAGGATCGTGTCGGTTGACTTGACGGGAATGGTCGCCGGAACGAAGTACAGGGGAGACTTCGAAGAAAGGATAAAAACAGCTCTCGGTGAGGTCGCCAAAGAGAAAAATACCATACTTTTTATCGACGAACTTCACACCTTGATCGGTGCCGGTTCGGCTGAGGGTGCGGTCGATGCTGCGAATATTCTAAAACCGTCGTTAGCAAGAAGCGAACTACAGGTCATCGGCGCAACGACTATTGAGGAGTACAGGAAACATATAGAAAAAGATTCGGCTTTGGAACGCCGATTTCAACCCGTGAAAGTAGGCGAGCCGACGAAAAAGGAGACACTCGAAATACTACGGGGTATAAAAGAAAAGTACGAATTACACCACAAAGTCAAAATACCCGAAGACGCTGTAAAAGCGGCGGTAGAACTTTCGTCAAGATATATAGCGGACAGATTTTTGCCCGATAAAGCGATAGATTTAGTCGACGAAGCGTGTTCAAAAGTACGGCTCAAAGCCTACACACCGCCACAGGAAATCAAGGATACACAGCTAAAACTTAAAGAAATAACCGACGAAAAGTCGGCGAGCATAGAAGCGCAGGACTTCGAAAAAGCCGCCGCTTTGCGTGACAAAGAAAAACAAATCATGAAACAGCTAAGTGAAATGAGAGGCAGATGGAAAGAAAAGTCAACACAGACGCAGGACGAAATATCCCCGAAAGATATAGCCGAAATTGTCTCAACTTGGACAGGTATACCCGTATCCGAACTTACAAAAGAAGAAAAGTACACAATACTCGAACTTGAAAACGAACTTCATAAGAGAGTTGTAGGTCAGGACAAAGCTGTCTCGGCTTTAGCGAAAGCCGTAAGGCGTTCGAGAAGCGGACTTAAAGATCCGAAAAGACCCATGGGTTCGTTTATCTTTTTAGGCCCGACGGGAGTAGGAAAAACCGAACTGTGCAAAGCTCTCGGTCAAGCGGTATTCGGCGATGAAAACGCAGTCATACGCTTTGATATGAGCGAATATATGGAAAAGCATAACACATCGAAACTTATCGGTTCACCGCCCGGTTACGTCGGATACGGTGACGGCGGACAGCTGACGGAAAAGGTCAGACGAAAACCATACAGCGTTGTCCTCTTTGATGAAATCGAAAAAGCACACCCCGATATATTCAATATGCTTTTACAAATTTTAGATGACGGCATTCTAACCGATTCACAGGGCAGAAAGGTGGATTTTCGAAATGCGGTAATAATCATGACTTCGAACATCGGCGCAAAAATGATATCCGGTGAGAGCGGAGTAGTCGGCTTTGTATCCGATACCGCCGACACCCTCGAAGACGGTCACTTGTACGACAAAATAAAAAGCGAGCTTAAAAAGACATTCAAACCCGAATTTTTGAACAGGGTAGACGAAATAATCGTTTTCAGCAGGCTTACAAGGGAAAACGTCAAAGAAATAACCGAAAAATTGCTTTCACAGCTAAAAGAAAGATTGAATGCAATGAACATTAAAGTCGAATTCAGCCAAAACGTAACCGACGCCGTCAGCGACATGGGATACGATGAAGTCTACGGCGCAAGACCGATACGCAGGGTGATAAGGTCGCAGATAGAGGACAAACTTTCGGAGCTGATTTTAAGCGGAGAAGTGCAGGCAGGGCATGAATATATCGGTGAGTTTTCAGACGGCGAATTTGTCGCTAAAGAAATAAAACAAAGCTAATACAGTCCGAATTCTCAAAAAAACAGAAAAAATTCACGAAATCATCGCTTGAAATTTTCAAAAAAGTTCGGTATACTATTATATGGTAAATAAATATAGCGAACATATCCCATGACAAAAGGCTGTAGCATGGGTTTTAGGGGAGGTTATTTCTTATGTTTCAAACGGGTGACGCAATAATTTACGGCACACACGGAGTGTGCGTGATATCGGAAATATCCGAATTAAAACTCGTCGGCGACAAGCGTGAATATTATGTTTTAAGTCCGATTCGTGACGAAAATTCGAAGATATACGCCCCGACAGACAACGAAACCGTCAGCGCAAAAATGAGAAAAGTACTCACAAAAGAAGAACTCGACACGCTGATTTTGAGCGTCTCGGACAAAAATTCCGAGTGGATAAACGACGACGGCGAAAGACGTGAATTTTGTGACACGGTCATAAAAAGCGGAGACAGAGCTGAGTTGATGTGCCTTGTTGAAATGCTCTATTCGAAACAAAAATCTCTCCTTTCCGGAAAGAAACATTTTCATTTAGCCGACGAAAAGGCGCTCAAGGAAGCGACGGCGCTTTTGCATGACGAATTTTCGTATGTCTTGGGAATAACGCCCGACGAAGTGCCCGAATATATCAAAGAGAAGTTGAAAAAAGCGGAATAAATCCCTGCCTTACGGAAAAAATATTCGTGAGGTGACGAAAATGGGAAAATTGAAAATTATTGCCAAATCGCATATGTTGTCAAGGACTGCGCCGATACTTTGTACATTTTCAGTGTGCATATCGGCGTGGTTTTTTTCGGGAAATTTTTCCTTTTTCGTGTCATACTTTCTGAATTCATCGCTTTTTGAAAATTCTTCTTTAGAAGAAAACGTCAAAAGTGCGGTTATAATAATTTCTTCTCTTATCGGCATAATTTTGACCGTGGCATTGTGTGCTCCGCTGAAAGTCGGCAGGGAACGTTGGTTTATACTGAACGCAAAAGGAGAAAAGCCGAAATTTCACGAAATATTTTTTTACTTTCGAAAAGGTCGGTTCTTTAAAAGCGTTTTCGCCGTGCTCTATGCCGAAAGTATCAAATTTGCGGCAGCGGCGGTATTTTTCTTTCCGTCGGTGTGTCTTTTCGGGATTTTGTATTATTGTATTTTCTATCACGCAACGGCTTTTGCGATAATTTTGTGTCTTATCATCGCCGAAATTTTGCTTATAACCGTAGGTTCGGCATTCATGTTCATATACAGCGGTGAATTTTTGATGTACTATCCCATAATTATATCCAACAGGAAAGTCACGCCGTTTCGTGCTTTATCTTACAGTCGTGCGATGACCTCGCCCGTACTTTTAAAAATAGCCGTGTTTAGACTGAGCTTTTTCCCGTGGTGGCTTTTGTCGTTGGGAGTTTTTCCGGCGTTTTACTGCTGGGGGTACTACAAGCAGTCGCTATCCGAGCTTGCATACAGAAACGAGTATTTGAAATGATTTGTTAAATATGTTGAAAATTATATTGACTATTGCTTCATGTTTTGTTAAAATTACTAAGTCGAATACATTTTCGGCGTATAAAACCGTCATAAAAGCGGTGTATGAAAGGAAACATGATAATGGGCAAAAAACTTCAACAAGAAGGAAAGCTCAGCGCAAGGGTTTGGTTTAACCTGTGCGTTTTCGGCTGTATAGGTCAAATTGCGTGGAATTTGGAAAATATGTATTTTAACACATTTCTTTATAACACGGTGTATGAAAAAGGAACGGTAACACAGGGACTTTCGTCCATGAAAGCCATACAGCTTATGGTTGCACTCAGCGCATTAACGGCTGTTTTGACGACTTTTATAATGGGAAATCTCAGCGACAAGATAAACAAACGAAAAGTCTTTATCTCCGTCGGCTACATAATTTGGGGTATCACCGTTTTGGCGTTCGGATTTATAACAAAAGACAATGTTGCGACCCTTTTCGGTATAGACAAAGCGAATATCGGAGCAGTTGTAACGGCAACTTCGGTAACTGTCATAGTCATGGACTGCGTTATGACGTTCATGGGTTCAACGAGTAACGACTCGGCGTTTAATGCGTGGGTTACCGATATCACAACGCCCCACAACAGAGCGACAGTCGAGAGCGTCCTGTCAATTCTCCCCGTTGCCGCTATGGGCATGGTTATAGTTTTCGCCGGATTTATAGAAACTATCGGCTACAAAATGTTCTTTACCGTACTTGGCGTTATGGTTATTTTAGCCGGTGTTATCGGACTTTTCACCCTCACCGATTCAGGTAGCGGTGTAAAGAAAAACGAGAACTATTTCAAAGAGCTTTTCTACGGTTTCAGACCGTCGGTCGTCAAAGAAAATGCGAAATTATATATCGCTTTTGCGGCGATATGTATTTATTCTGTGGCAATTCAGGTTTGGTTCCCGTACTTGCTGATTTATCTTGAACACCGACTGAATTTCAACATTGAAAATCTTATGCAATATCTGACTTTGCCCATAATTCCCGTACTTGTTGTCGGTATCGGAGCGGTGGTTGCCCTGCTGATTTTCGGCGGAAAGCTCATCGACAAAAAGGGTAAAGATAAACTTGTGTTCGTCGTTGCGGCACTGTTCGTTGTCGGACTTATAGCGGTTTATTTCGCTAAATCAATAGGCGTATTTTTCGCCTGTGCCGTTCCGCTTCTTTTGGGTTATGCATTCCTCGGAATTATGCTCAATGCGACTATAAGAGACTATACGCCTGCCGATAAAGTCGGACTTTTCCAAGGCGTCAGAATGATTTTCTTCGTACTTATCCCCATGGTCGTAGGCCCCGCAATCGGCGATTTTGTGTGCTCACTTTCAAAATCGGGACAGTATGTCAACGAAGTCGGCGAAGCTACATATGAGCCGTGCCCCGAAATGTTTTTGGCGGCGGCTGCGGTAGCGGTATTCGTTTTCATTCCGCTTATTATACTTAAGAAAAAAGGCTTTGCGGTAGAAGAAAAAGCCGAAAACTAAATTTAAATTATAATAATAACTTAACTGTGATAGGTCAGGTGTAACTTTCGGGTCACGCCTGACTTTTGTCGGGAGGTGCGTCAAGGTGAATTTCAAAGAAGCGACCGATTATATATTTTCGTTTTCGTCTCTCGGTGCAAAGCCGAGCCTTGAAAGAATAAAAAAATTGCTTAAAAGCGTCGACGAACCGCAAAATTCGTTTAAAAGCGTGCACATATCGGGTACAAACGGAAAAGGCTCCGTTGCGACGTACATTTCATCTGTACTGACCGAAAGCGGATATAAAACGGGACTGTTCACTTCGCCGCATATCGTATCGTTTTGTGAGCGAATAAAAGTTGACTCGGATATGATAAGCGAAGAAGATGTGGCGAGACTGACGGAAAAATTCGTGCCTTATATAGAAGCCATGGCGGAAAAGCCGACAGCTTTCGATATTATAACCGCTGTTGCGTTCGAATATTTCCGTGAAAAAAAGTGTGATTTTGCCGTACTTGAATGCGGTCTCGGCGGAAAATATGACAGCACGAATATCGTAACACCGCAATTGAGCGTGCTGTGCTCGATATCGCTTGACCATTTGGGAGTACTGGGAAATACGGTGGAAGAAATCACACGGGAAAAATGCGGAATAATCAAATCGGGCGTACCCACCGTAAGCTATCCTTTCGAAAAGACACGAGACATTTTTAATCCGCAACCGAAAGAAAGTCAAAAGATAATAGCTGAAACGGCGAAAGAAAAAAATTCCCCCTTTGCTGTCAGTGACCCGTACAAAATAGTTTCATCAAAGTCAGACCTAAATTCAACCGAACTGACCCTTGACGGCATCAAACTGACGTCGCATCTGTGCGGAGAACATCAAAAGGCGAACATGCTCACGGCATATACGGCGTTAAAAGTACTTTCGGAAAAATACGATATATCCGATGAAGCTATCATATCGGGTTTTTCAAAGTCAGAAATATCCGCCCGTTTCGAAAAAGTCTGTGATACACCGACGGTCATAATCGACGGCGGACATAACGCCGACTGCGCACGGGCAATGAAACTGTTCGCAAAAGACATTCTTTCAGGCGAAAAACCGACCGCAGTAATAGCGATGATGCGTGACAAGCAATGCGATGAAGTCTTAAAAGAAACGGCGTCGCTTTTTGAAAAAATCATCGTTACTCAAGTGCAGTCTCAAAGAGCTTGCTGTGCCGAGGAACTTGCGAAGAAAGCCGAAAAATACAACAAAAACGTCACTGTCGAACCGGACGCCTGTACCGCAATCAAAAAGGCATTGGAGCTAAAAAAGACCGTCATGATTTTCGGCTCGTTTTATTTAGCTGCGAAGGCAAAAGAATTTTTTTCGCTTTGACAGATTATGACAGCATTTTCATCAAAAATCCTCTATCCTTTCGGGTAGAGGATTTTTTAATTTAAGGAGGACAGCATGGCGGCACAAATATCATATGAAAAAGATAAAATGACGGTCACTCTCGACGGAGATCTCGATCACCATTCGGCAGCGATAATCAGAGCCGGAATAGATGATGCGATACTTGTACACAGGCCGAAAACACTGACGCTCGATTTCGCAAACATAACATTCATGGACAGCTCCGGTATAGGCTTAGTTATGGGGCGGTATAAATTGATGCAATCGTTAGGCGGTGAGATAGTTATGCGAAATTTACCGTCGAGTATCAAAAAAGTTATGCGCTTGGCAGGACTTGAAAAACTCGGACGAATGGAAGATGAGGAGGCTAAAGTATGAAAAAGATAAACGAAATGAAACTGACGGTAGACAGCCGTTCGGTCAATGAAAGTTTCACAAGAGTGGCAGTTGCGTCATTTGCGTCGCAACTTGATCCGAACTTAGAGGAAATAAGCGACATAAAAACAGCGGTCAGCGAAGCTGTTACGAACTGCATAGTTCACGCCTATCCGGATAAAGTCGGGAAAATATACATATCTGCCGTAATATATGAAAACGGTGTCGTCCGAATCAAAATACGAGACTGCGGTGTTGGCATTGCCGATATAAAGAAAGCCATGCAGCCACTTTATTCTTCGCTGTCGGGGGAGAGAGCAGGTCTCGGATTTGCGGTAATGGAGACATTTACCGATAAAGTCCGTGTTCGCTCATCTCTCGGAAAGGGTACGACCGTAACACTCGAAAAGAAAATTGACGGCAGAGATGAATAATTCCCAAGGAGGAGATATCTTGCCGCAAGTTCTTTTAAAAAGGGACGAGCTTATAACCGAAAATTTCGGACTTGTTCATTCCTGCGCCAACAAATTCAGAGGCAGGGGAGTGGAATATGATGATTTGTACCAAGCAGGTTGTGTCGGACTGATAAAAGCCGCCGACAATTTCGACTCGGAGCGTGGGTTTGCGTTTTCAACTTATGCCGTACCTGTAATACTCGGAGAAATTCGGCGAATATTTCGTGACGGCGGTTCGGTCAAAGTCGGACGGTCACTGAAAGAAAAAGCACGAAAAGCACTGATAGAACGGGAAAAGCTGTCGGTAAAAGTAGGGCGTGAGCCGACGATAACGGAATTTGCCGAACATATCGGAGTTGAGGTAGCCGAAGCGGCTGAACTGATAACGGTTTCCATGCCGACTTTATCATTGACGGCAGACGATGACAGCGGTAACGGTCAAATAGATGTTCCGACGCCACCGCCCG
>CAZBXS010000057.1:0-8348 GCA_964495955.1 uncultured Faecalibacterium sp. | reverse complement strand
TTACTTCATTTTTTGTAGGCTCTTATTTGGTTACCCCAATGTTTATTATAGAGCCTAATTCTCATTGTAAATGTAAATTAGAATTTGACAATTTATGTATTTATGTTATAATAGCTTTACGGTGCACAACGCCACACGACAGTGACGCAGTGTTTCCGGGGGTACTGCAAAAACGGTAGGCGGTTATACTCTTTGCCCTCGATAGGGGGTGATGCGATGCAATACATAACATTCGAAAACCTCATAGAGTTTTTTATGTTAATCATTGCTGTTATAGAATTGGTTTTTATAATTCTTTCGCATAAAAAGAAGTAAATCGCCCAAGCGTCAACTACGGCGATTTACTAACAATTTGCCAGTGAGGGCGTAACCGCTTATCGCAGTGCCCTTTCTGTCTATATTATATGCGACACTTCCCATCTTGTCAAGTAGGAAGTGGAGATTTATTTTAAATATGGATTTATCGGTCGGTAAAGTGAAAACGGATCCGACTTTTTCTGTGACGTGCTCGTGCCACATGCCGCCCCTCCGCCCCGGCATCCCACCCGTTTTGTGCAATCTGCACAAAAACCGAACAAAAATTTTTACATCGGGAAAATATAAAAAAAGTATAAATCGGTTGAAAAAATCACTCGTTTACGATATGATAATGATGTTTAATCATCGGCACTTTTTCGCTTTTTGTCGGATAAGTGCACTAAATCGGTTCAACGGAAATTTCCGATAACTATAGATTGACAGAAAAAACATATCTTTTAGGAGGTAAACAAATCATGTCAAAATTCAAATCAGGAAAGAAAATTCTCTCCGTCTTCTTGGCGCTTTTGATGGTTTTCTCGATGTGGGGGGGGTTCACACCTTTTTCGCTTGAGGCTAAAGCGGCTAATGGGAGTTATACTGTCGATATTTATTACACAATAACGGATAATACTTGGAACTCAAGTAACAACTATACCGGTAAGGACGCCTACAAAAGCGGAAGCTATACAAGCGTAAACGGATTTTCAATTATATATGCAAATGAAAACGGAAGAAGCACTACCGGAGGAGAAGTCTATTTTGATATAGGAAAAGCTACGGTTTCTTCCGGTCAGATAGGCACGGGCGCAACGATTACAAGAACTCCTACTGCCCATGTACACAGTAGTAGTAAAACATCTGACCATGCCACCGTAGTATTGCCCGGATTTCCGACCGAAATATTTATTGGTTCAGAAAATAATACAGTTGGTGGCGGAAAGTTTACCATTGACAAGATAGTAATAAATAACAAAACTGCATGGTCAGGCTCATTCTTTATCGGAAGTAGCAATAGGAAATATTGGGGTTCGTTAAAAAACGACGGTACTCTTGAGAGGAGCTCGAACGCAAGCGAAAAGAATGTAAATGTTGAAACAACTTCGAGCAACTGGGAATATCCGTATGTGGCAACATCAACATCTCAATCTGCCACAACTGCACCGAAAGACATCGGTATTCCGCCTCTTGGCGATAAAAAAGACGTAAGCATTTCATCAACAACGGCTCAATACTACATGACCGACCAATACGGTGTTCGCTATGAACCGACATCATATTCCGTAAGCGGTGTTTCAAATTTGACAACTTCCGGCGGAACGAGCGGGAGTGCATACAAAGTTACAGCTACGACTTCAACAACACCGAGCACAACCGCTATAAGCCAAACCGCAACGATTACGATGAATTGGAAAAACCCCAATTATACCGGTTCGGCGACACAGCACGCTGATACGACAGCGACGCTGAAAGTCTATAATCCTCGCTATAAGGTAACATATAACGGAAATGGCGGTACTCTCGGAACGGGATATACCTACGCTTATAAAAATCAGGCTGTAAACGCTTCGACTTCCACCGCAACGAGTAACAACGTAGCGGGGTTGGACGCCGAAAAATTCCCCACTGCCGGCAACAGAGAGGGCTACACTTTTAACGGCATATGGTCAAGCGCTTCGGGCGGAACACAGAAAAACGCAACCGACAAAGTGACGGCTAACGCAACTTGGTATGCACAGTGGACTGTCAATCAATATAATGCCGTTTTCAAAGGCAACAAGGGCACATATCCCGATACGCCCTATGAATACGATATCACAACTGTTCCGACCGACTTCGGAACTATGCCGATTGCACCGACAACGGTCGAAGATTATGATAACGGCGATTACCACTACACATATAACGGAAATTGGAAAAACGCAGAGGGAACTTCATACAGTGCCTCGTCACTTCCAAATATGACGGTCACCGGTGCTATTTATACCGCACAGTATGACAGTGAATTTATTAAAGCCGATTATTCAAAGGTTGAAGAATATCGGAATTCAGCCGCAAGCGTAATTGCAACTCCGAACTATGAGGGCATTTATACAGAGGCAAGCCGTAACGCTCTTTCGACCGCACTTAACAGTGTTGTTGATAACTTGGGCAGAACTCAGCAGGAAGTAGTTGACGGTTACGCAACGGCGATAAAAAATGCTATCGACGGACTTGAGGGCGAAAAATACTCCGTAGTTTTTGTCGACAGCAGAACCAATTCGATTATAAAGTTCGATTATCCGACATTCTTCGGTGCCACGATTGTTTATCCCGAAGAGCCGGAAATGAGTTATGACAGCACATACCACTACACATTCAAAGAGTGGGTCGGCTCTGCCAACGAAAGCGCTGAACAGCTCAAAACAGTTTCGAAAAACACAACAATACTTGCAAAATTCACCGCAACCAAACACGACTACGAAACAGAAACTATCGAATCCACTTGTGTTAAAGAGGGCGGTACAAAATACACTTGTAAAGATTGCGGTTACACATATACGGAATATTCCGGTACAACGGGTGACCATAAATACAGTACGGAATGGACAACCGATGTTGAGCCGACCTGTACCACACCGGGTTCAAAATCTCATCACTGTCTCGTATGCGACGCAAAGAGCGATGTAACCGAAATCGAGGCTCTCGGTCATGATTATACCGGAGTTGAAGAAAGCACTATCGTCCCCGTAAGCTGTGAAAACGACGGCGTAAGCATTAAAGAATGTACACGTTGCGGATATAATCACTATATTACATATCCAAAGACCGAACACGATATGGAAGATGTTGTTACGCCTGCGACTTGCACATCAAAGGGTTATACAACTTCGACCTGTTCAAAGTGTGAAAAAATGCTTATAGGTTCATTTACCGACCCGACAGACCACAACTACATAATAAAAAATGACGAATGCGTTGCTCCGTCATGCGAAAGCGTCGGATATAATGTTTACTACTGCAAGGATTGCAACCTTAAAAAGTACGAAATAGTCAACGCAACAGGTCATGATTTCGACGGCGAACCGACAGTCGATATCGAACCGACTTGTACAACAAAGGGTCAACAGTCCGTACACTGCTCAAAATGCGGAAAAATTAACGAGAGCACAATAACCGAAATCGGAGCAAACGGACACACCTATGACGACACAAAGTCTGAAATGCTCGCACCCGACACCTGCACAACGGCAGGTATCAAAATGACACCTTGTAGTGTAGAGGGTTGCGGATATTTCAAGACCGAAGAAGTCGACGAAATCAAGGGTCACGACCTGAAAGAAACCGAAAACACCACTGCCACCTGCACCGACGCCGGTGTACTCAAAAAAGAGTGTCAGCGTGTTGGTTGTGACTATTCAACAGTCGAAGTCACCCCGGCAAAGGGACATAATTTTGTTCTTAAGGAAACGCATAACGCTACATGTAGTTCGAGTGCATACGAGCATTACGAATGTGATTGCGGTGAAAAGTACGACAAAATCACCGCCGGTGCGATAGATCACGATTTCACAATTACGACTGAAAAGACAAGCACAACCAAACTTAAAATAACTGCCAAGTGCAAAAATTGTACATACTCAAAAGAAACAACAGTTGATGTTGCAGAGGGTCACAGCTACGATAAAGTTACGGTCAGCTCATACCCGACTTGCAGTCAACAGGGTGAAATTGTTGTATCTTGCAGTGCAAAGCACAACGGTGCCGACTGTGCCGACAAGATAACCGTATCAATTCCGAAAGACGAAACCGCACACAAAAATATTGAAACATATGTTAAAGACGCAACTTGTACACAGAACGGCTCAATTACCGTTATGTGTAAAGATTGCCAAACGCAAATCGGCGAAGCCGTGGCTATCACTGCTACAGGTCACACTTTCGACATCGACAATGCCGACTACACGACATACACAACAGGTGATTGCAAAAATCCCGCTACAGTAACATTCAAATGTACTACTGCCGGTTGCGAACACACCGAAACATACACGCTCAGCGTTGATCCCGACGCTCACAAGTACGGCGAACCCGAAAAAGTCGCCGCAACCTGCACAACTCCGGCGTATGATAAATACACCTGTACAGTTGACGGTTGCTCACACAGCTACAATAAATACGACGGCACGTCGAAAGCTCTCGGTCACGATTGGGAAGCGACGATCGAAAAGAACGGAACGCTTGTTCAGGTCGTACTCTCCTGTCAGCGTGACGGTTGCACCGAAAGCAACACAACACTCATCGTCAATGACTTCAATTCTCACAACTTTAACAAAGTCGATGTTGTACAGGCGACTTGCAATAGTTCCGGCAAAGTTACCGTAACTTGCGGTGATGAGGGTTGCAGCGAAAAACTTGAATTCGACCTCGACACTGACGAAAGTGTACATATGAACCTTGAGACAAAGGTTACGCCGGCTACATGTACGAAAGACGGCGAAGCGTACACATGGTGTAATGACTGCAACGAAAAGGTCGGCACATCTGTGATACTTACAAAGCTCGGTCACAACTTCAGCGGTACCGAAACCAACGTTGTCAACCCGACTTGCGACACAGCCGGTACAAAGACGGTACAGTGTACAAACTGCACCGAAACCACCGAAGTTACAATAGCGAAGCTCGGTCACACGTACAAAAAAGTCGAAGGACAGGGCAAAGATGCGACCTGCACCGAGTACGGCTGGGATTTGTACGAATGCGAAAACGACAAAAACCACACCTACAAAGCGCTCGTCGAAGCGACAGGACACACGATCGAGGGCGACGTGACGACAGTGCAACCGACATGTACCGAACAGGGATATGACCTCGGCTACTGCACGGCTTGCAAAGAAAACGTCAAGTCGAACTTCACCGATGCACTCGGACACAGCTATACACACGTAACGACCGATCCGACATGTACAGACAAGGGTTACACGACCCACACATGTCAGCGTAAAAATTGCGGATACAGCTACACCGACACGTACACCGACAAACTCGGTCACGACTTTGAAAACGAGGGCGAAGTTATCCAAGAGGGAAGCTGCACAACGCAGAAGATAGTCAAGCACAAGTGTAACCACGTAGGTTGCGAAGAATACAGAATGGACTATGTTGCCGGTACAGGCAGCCACGATGAATACTTTGTAGAAACGGTTGCGCCGACATGTACAACACCGGGATATGATTTGTACAAGTGCAACAGTTGCCCGGACGACATTAAGAAGAACTATAAATCCGAACTCGGTCATGATTGGGATTACTGGGAAATCAAGACTTACCCGACCGAAACCGAAAACGGCTTACAGGAGCGTAAGTGTCTGCGTTGCGGAGAGACCGAAACGGAAGAAATAATCTACGGCAAGTACTATCTCGTAACGTTCTACAACTTCGACGGAATTCGACTTATCAGACCTGCGTATTACGCATACGGTAAGAAAGCGAGAATGCCGCAAACAGATCCGATCAGAGTAGCCGATGCAGCCTACACGTACACATTCAAAGGCTACAGCTACACGCAAGCCGAAATCGACTGTGTAACCAAAACGATGGCAGTCATAGCCGAGTACGACGCACACGAGAGAAGCTACGCAGTAACCTACCTCAACGGCGACGGTAGCGTATTGCAGACAATTTCTTCGGTGCTTTACACTCAGATAGGTACATCGTACACGGGTGCCACGCCGACAAAGGCGAGCGACGGAAAGTACACATACACGTTTGAAAGCTGGTCGGTATCCTGCGACACAGAGACAATGACAGCGACGGTAATACCCGTATTCTCAAGCAAGCTCATTGATCCCGATGCGGACAAACAAGAGGGAATACTGACAAGGTTCATCGAGTGGTTAAAGAACTTCTTCAAGAAGATTTTCGGCAACCTCTTCTGATAAAGTAAATATTCGGCAATGACAAAAGCGTTTCGTGCAAGCACGAAACGCTTTTTATGATAGGTGTGGGTGTGTCAAGATTTGCCGTCAGCTACTAAACCGACTTCGTCGTCACCTTTGCCACCCTCTGTTGGCTTCGTCGACATCTCCACTAAAGGCGAGACGAGATTTAATTTCTGCGATTGTAGTCAGTTTCTGCTTAAATTTGCCCTTGGCTCCCCTATAGGGGAGCTGTCGAGGCGGTAAGTCTCGACTGAGGGGTTGACACTCGCTGTACCGATGTTAAATCCCTGCGAATATAAGTTAGTTTCATCTGCCCCAACTTCTTCTCCCTCCGTCACGACTGGCGTCGTGCCACCTCCCTCAAACATGAGGGAGGAATTGAGGCGGTTTGCACTTCGTGCAAACCGCCTGTTGTTGAGTTATAGTTTGTGCTCCTTTTGGTAGTTTGTTCTTGCTTTGCAAGAAACGTTTAACAGTCATGAGTTGAGGTATTAAGACTAACCTGTGCAAGGGGAGCAGTCTGCCTAACGGCAGACAAGTACAACAATTGCGAATTTTAATAAGTTCCTAATTTAAACTTAAACATCTTCCGATTTAGCAAGCACTCGAACGATCTCTCCGATATACGTTCTGTGCAAATCGTTTGCTTTGTAACAGCTGTCGAGAATAGACCTGTCGACAAAACAGTCGGCGTCGAAATCCTGCTTATAGAGCTTTTTGCAACAAATCACGAGTTTCGCTTCCTCGAACGCTACCCCGTACCCTGTATCAAAAGGTGTCAAACCGGTCTCTTTCGCCTTATCGTAGTCTCTGCCGCTCTTACTTCCGCAAAATGAAAGTGCTTTTTTGTACTTATCAGTGAAAAACGAGAGCGTGAAACAGTCGTTTTTCTCTGTGAATTCGTACGTGTATCTCTGCGGACGGACGAAAACAGTACAAACGTCTTTCCCCCAAAGCTCGCCGAGAGTGCCCCAACTGACCGTCATCGTATTGTAGTCTGTACCCTCACCGGCTGTCAGAAGTCCCCAGTCGTCTCTAAAGAGCGAAACGGCATTTTCGTTAATTTCGCTCGCTTTAATTTCTGTAAACATAAAAATGTACCTCCGAATGTTATTTTAATAAAATTATATCATAAATTAAGCAAATGTTTACCTCAAAATAACAAATTTCCCGAAAATTTCCTTTATAATTTGAGTTAAAATAAAGAAGAAAACCTCGCTTTTAGGCGAGGGCATACAGAAATTCAGAAAAAATCAGAGGTGACGAAATGGCAGGACAGTATGTACCGGAAATTCAAGGCGAACTTCGCCGATTCAGACTTCATGTACCCGAACCGATATACAAGGCGAGCGGTATAATAGTATTCGGAAGAAGAATTAAATCGGTTGTATTTTCGACCGATGTATGTATCATCAGAAACACCAACGCAGACGCAGTAATTGCGGTGTACCCGTTCACGCCGCAACCGATAATCACACAGGCGATAATGACGGCGGCTGAAACCCCCGTTTTCGTAGGCGTCGGAGGAGGACTTACCCAAGGTCAGCGTGTCATAGATCTCGGACTTCACGCCGAACATCAAGGCGCATTGGGCGTAGTCGTCAACGCACCGACGGCGAATGAGACAATATCGAGACTTAAAGATACGATAGACATACCTATAATAGTAACCGTTGTTTCGGATAATTGCAATATCGGCGAAAGATTGGAAGCCGGCGCACAGATACTTAACGTATCGGGCGGTGCGAAAACCGTCGAACTTGTCAAAAAAATACGGAAAGAGTACCCACAGGTTCCGATACTCGCAACAGGTGGCCCGACAAACGAAAGCATAGAGGAAAGCATAGCTGCAGGCGCAAATGCGATTTCATGGACACCGCCAACGAACGGCGAAATATTCAAGGACATAATGCAAGCGTACAGAAACGGCGAGGGACACCCGGAGTTTTAATTAAAAGGGAAATTCCTACGAAGATAGCACCGTCTTATATGCCGAGGGCGTATGTCGTTTGTTTTGTTCGTAACGGATATAATTACAAAACCTCTTTTGTCAATTGACAAAAGAGGTTTTATTTTGGTGGAGCCGGCGGTAATCGAAACCGCGTCCGAAAATCTCTCCCCACAGCTTTC
>CAZBXS010000056.1:0-8399 GCA_964495955.1 uncultured Faecalibacterium sp. | reverse complement strand
TTCGAATGTCCGTTCCGCCCATGATGCCGAGAGAAAGAACACCGAGTAAGCTCTTTGCGTTGACTCTGCGCTCATCCTTTTCGACCCAAATGGACGACTTGAACTCGTTGGCTTTCTGAATGAAGAAAGTCGCCGGACGGGCATGAAGCCCAACCTGATTCTGAACTGTTACATCTTTAACATACATAGTAATATCTCCCACATAAAAATTGCTGAAAATACTTTTCTGATACCCGTTTATTATATCACAAACTTGGAATTCGTCAATGTTTTTAGACGACTAAATTCGCTTTTTAATTCAAGTTTGGGTGTAACAATAAATTTTCATCTTTTTAAAAGGTGATGTTTGTGCAAAATTGCCATAATTTTTCCTCAGAATTAGTCATCTTGCACTTTGTCGGCTTTCAATTTTTGCTTAAAAGCACGCAGATATTCTATGTCCGCCTTGCTAAGTTCGGCTTTTGAGAGCATATCCGGTCTTCTGAGATATGTTCTCTCAAGCGATTTTTCACGCCTGTACTTAGCGATATTGGCGTGATGTCCCGACAACAGTATATTCGGCACTTCCCTGCCGTGCCACTCGAACGGTCGGGTATATTGCGGATATTCCAAAAGTCCGCTGTAGTGGCTTTCTTCGGTGAATGCGTCGGTATTGGCAAGTACACCGGGAAGCATTCGGGAAATGCTGTCGGCAAGTATCACGGCAGGCATTTCACCGCCGGTCAGAACATAGTCGCCTATTGATATCTCTTCGTCGACTATTTCTTCTATAAGCCTTTCGTCAACGCCCTCGTAATGTCCGCAAAGTATGGCTATATTATCCATTTCGGACAGTTCTTTTACTCTTTGTTGATTGAGAATTTTACCCTGCGGTGACATGTATATCAGATGTACTTTTTTCTTTTCTCTTTCGCACACGCTCATATAACAGTCGTATATAGGCTGGGTCTGCATAAGCATACCCGTACCGCCGCCGTAAATTGTATCGTCGACACGGTTGTGTTTGTCTTTCGTAAAATCTCTGATGTTTATACAGTTAATTTCAACAAATCCGTTTTCCCTTGCCCTGCCGATAATACTTTCGCTTAAAACCGCTTCGCACATTTCGGGAAACAGCGTCAGTATGTCAATCTTCATCGTCAAAAATTCCTCTCAGCGCTCTTATTATCACCTTTTCGTTTTCGACATCGGTGTCGATTATAACGTCGGGTATCGCCGGTATCAAATACTCTTTTTCGCCGCTTAGGATATGCCAGACGTCGTTTGCGCCCGTTTGGCTGACGTCGGAAATCGTCCCGTACAGGTGACTGTCGTCGACGTCATAGACTTTGCACCCTATGAGGTCTTGTATGAAGAATTTGTTTTTGTCTATATGGGCGTCGTCTCTGTTCATGTATACGACTTTGTTGCGAAGTTTTGACGCTTCTTCGACATTTTCCACGCCTTCGAGAGTTGCAAGTACGATATTTCCGTGAATGCGTGACGAGATAACTTTTACTTTTCTTTTGCCGTTTTCGTCAAAATAAAGTGTTTTGAGTTTTTTGAGAAATTCGGGAGAGTCGCACCATGGATTTATTCTAACTTCGCCTTTTACGCCATGGGTCGATACTATCTGTCCGACTTCGAGATATTTTTTGAGCATATTATCACCCTCAATGTTTCTTTTCGACTTTTTTCTTGTTGCCCTTTTCGTCCACTATATATGTGTTTTCAAGCTGAGATACAAGGCTTCTTTTAAACGACTGAACGTATTCTTCACGAAGTGCTTTTTGCTCTTTCTTTTCTTCGTCGCTGAGAGCTGTTTCTCTTGACTTTCTTGCGAGAAAATTTATTCTGTCTATTTTCGACTGTTCCATTATTTATCCTCCCATTTTTTCCACTCGTCCGGACAGTAGCCGACTGTTACGAGTTTTCCGTTTCTGACTATCGGAGTTTTGAACATTCCCTGATTTTCGAGAAGTTTTTCTTCTCTTGCGTCGTCCGAGGCGAGATACTTCATAAAACAAGATTCGTATTCTTTCGATTGTGTATCTAAAAGTGCCTGCATTGAGCCGACCGACTTCTTAATGCTGTTGTATTCGCCCTTGCTCATACCGTACTTTTTAAGGTCTATGAACTGATATTTGATTTTTCTTTCTTTGAAGTACCTTTCGGCTTTCTTCGTCTCAAAGCATTTAGCTTTGCCGTAAATTTGTATATTCATTTTAATCACCGCGTTACATTATACATAAAAATAATTTTTTTGTAAATGCTTATGGACATAATCTTTTTGTTTTGATATTATGTGAGTATCAAGTACCGGAGGGGAAAGCCTTGAAAATTCATATCAGCGAAAATGCCGAAACCTTGCTCGATCTTCTTATAAGTACAGGTCACTCGGCTTATATTGTCGGCGGTTGCGTCCGAGACGAAATAATGGGCAGAGAACCGTTTGATTTTGACATAACAACAAATGCCTCAACCGATGAAATGCTAAGTATTTTCTCGTCTTTTCGCTGTCTTACACACGGAGTAAAACACGGCACTGTCGCAGTCGTCTTTCAAAACGAAACAGTCGAATGTACGACATACAGAATAGACGGCTCATATTCCGACGGGCGACACCCCGACAGCGTCACGTTTTCATCGAAACTAAAAGACGACCTGTCACGCCGAGACTTCACCGTCAACGCTCTCGCCTACAACGAAAAAGACGGACTTATCGACCTTTTCGGCGGTACAGGCGACATAGAGAAAAAACTGATTCGTGCCATCGGCGACCCCGACAGACGTTTTAGAGAGGACGCACTCAGGATAATGCGAGGTTTACGCTTTTCGGCAACGCTCGGTTTTTCCATTGAGAAAAGTACAGGCGAAAGTATGATAAAAAATTCAAATATGCTCTCGAACATTTCAAGCGAACGCATAACGGCGGAATTTGAAAAAATGCTCGTGGGCGAAAATATCGAATATGTACTTAAAAACTTCGGCGAAATTTTATCTTCGGTAATACCCGACTTCGTCGTAACTCAGGAAATTATAAATCAAGTCAAAACTTGTCCAAAAGAGTACGACATTCGGCTTTATTCGATGACGAAAGATACAGCCGAAGCGTTAAAAGTACTTCAAAGCAGTCGCATAATGCTCAAAAAAAGCGACAGAAAAACGCTTGAAAGCCTGTTTTCCATGACACGTCCGACAGACAGAGCCGACATTAAAAAGCTACTTAACGAA
Organism: uncultured Faecalibacterium sp.; assembly: GCA_964495955.1. Taxonomy (GTDB): domain Bacteria; phylum Bacillota; class Clostridia; order Oscillospirales; family Acutalibacteraceae; genus UBA6857. The sequence goes on along the minus strand of CAZBXS010000056.1, from coordinate 5,186 downwards.
TTCGGAGAAGAAAGCGTTAAAAAGTACCTGCGTGCCGTTTCCGATAAAAAAAGTCTGTCGGAAATGTTGTCAATACTCGAAAAAAATGAATGTTACAGCATTAAACAGTTATCCGTCGGCGGTGAAGAACTTCGCACTCTCGGCTATCGTGGGCGTGAAATCGGTGCTATACAGGAAAAAGTACTCGAAGAAATCATACACGACAGACTTTCTAACACCAAGGAAGACATTTTGATGTATTTAGAGAAAGGGAATGTAAAATGAGAAAATTTTTCAAGGCGATAATATGCATAATTTGTCTTGTCGCAGTCGTATTCGGTGCTTTCGGGATAGATTATTACAAAAAGAGCCACGCAAACAAAGCTACGCTCGGACGAGTTGAAACGAAGTACAGCGTCGGCGAAGACGCAAGCAGGATCGAAAATATCCCGATTGAAAAGTACATAAAAAAAGAAAAAGTACCGAAAGATGCGATTATCCCCGACATTTCCGAGACGGCAAGCGGCGAAGAAAACAGTACCGCAATAAACGAAGCCATTTCATCTGTACGGGAAAACAGGACAATCTATATCCCCGACGGCGAGTATAAAATTTCGACCGTTTATCTCAAAAGCAACATAACGCTGTTCATTTCAAGCGGTGCACGCCTTGTATCGCTTAGCTTTGAAGAAAACGAAAAGAGCGAAACGCCTCTTGATAACGCTGTGATTTTCGCCGAAAATGCCGAGAATATCAAAATTTGCGGTGGCGGTAAAATATGCGCTTGCGGTGAAAGCTACACGAACGAAGCCGAAAAGACAGAACCGCTCTACGCTTTGGAGGAATTCAACCTGTACACAAGAGTAATCGAAAGCAGGAAAAGAATACGTTTTGCAAAGACCGACAACAGATGTAACACGCTGAAAATTTCGGAATGTAAAAATGTTGAGATCGAGAACATCATCTTGGAAGAAGCGGCAAGCTGGACTTTTGTGATAGAAAAATCGGAGAATGTACAGGTCAAAAACGTAATCATAAACAACAACATGCATGTCGCAAATTCGGACGGAATCGACATTTGCGCAAGCAAAAACGTTGACATTTCGGACTGCTTTATCGCAACGGGTGACGACGCTATTGTGTTAAAATCGAATTTAGGCGAAATCGAAAACGTACAAATTAACTCCTGTGTACTTTCAAGTTTCGCTAACTGTTTCAAAATCGGCACAGAGACGCAGTACAGCGTAAAAAATGTTTCGCTGAAAGACTGCGAATTTTTCCTGCCGAACGGTATTACGGGCGGTTACTCCGGAATCGCAATCGAATCGGCAGACGGCGCTGATATTCAAAATGTACACATAGACGGCGTGACTATGGACGGCATCAGCTCACCCATTCTAATTTGGCTCGGAGACAGGCTGAAATACGAAAAGAGCGAAGTCGGCAGTATAAAGGACGTAACGATAGAAAATATTACGGCAACGAATACCGAGCTTCCCTCGGCGATAACCGGCTGTAAACACGACGGTAAGGTCTATCCCATTGAAAATATCACACTCGAAAATATTCACGCAGAATATCGCAACACAGGCGAAAATCTCAATGTTAAAAAGAACGTAAGCGACGCATCTATGGACGGACACCCCGAAATAACACGTGTTTCGCACTACTATTTTCTCTCCCATGAACTTAGCGGCTACTGGGATCTCCCCTGCTATTCGCTGTTTGTCCGATACGCCGTAAACGCACGGTACGAGACATATGATACCGTACCACGAAGTTGCTCGACTATCAGCATGATTCGTTGCATACAGGACGACAGTATCCTTGAAAACGACGAACCGATAAAATAACTGTTAGGAGCTTAAAGCTCTTTGCTAATAGTTGGGATAAAGAGCGTAACAAAAACCCCACAAAGCCTTGTCCTTGGTTTTGTGGGTGTTCGCATATAAAACTCTGTTTTGGATTCTTATAGGTTCGCACGTAAAGTTTTTTAAAGCTCACGAGGTCGCATATAAAACAAAAAAGCACGCATAAGCGTGCTTTTTTATTTTGGTGATCCATCGGGGATTCGAACCCCGGACACCTTGATTAAAAGTCAAGTGCTCTGCCGACTGAGCTAATGAATCATTTCCAAACAGCTTGTATATAATATATTATTTCATCGGGTTTGTCAATAGGTTTTGCAAAAAATATTAAAATATTTCCAAGATTTTTAAATTGCAAGCGTTTTTGCCCCTATGATGACTTATACTGTCGGCAAAGTTACTGTAAATTCCGTGTATTCTTCGTCGCTTGTGACGGTTATCGTTCCGCTGTGAAGTTCGACTATTTCTTTTGAGACAGCGAGACCTACACCCGCCCCGCCGCTTGATGCGCTTCTTGCCGAATCCGCTCGGTAGAACATTTCGAAAAGTTTCTCCAAACTTTCCTTGGGTATCATGTCGGCTCGGTTTTTGATGCACACTACCGCATTGCCGTCGACTTTTTCCGCCGTAATTTCGACTGTCGTGTCACGGTGGCTGTAGTTAGCGGCGTTTTTGAGAAGATTGTCGAATACACGGGCTATTTTATCCGGGTCACCGAGTATTACGACCTGTTCGTCGGCTTTGACGTTGATTTCAAGTCCTTTTTCTTTATATACGGGATAGAATTCTTCAGCCATTTGGTATAAAAGTATATTTAAATTTATACGCTTTTTTTCGATTTCTATGCCGTGAAGACTGAACCTTGTTATATCGAAAAATTCGTTAAGGAGCATTTCGAGCCTTTGTGCTTTTTCGAGTGCTATGCGTGTGTATTTCACCTTGTTTTCTTCGGGCAGTTCGGGGGCGTCGTCGACGAGGGTCAGGTATCCTATGACCGAGGTCAGCGGTGTTTTTAAATCGTGGGCAAGATAGACCAGTAGGTCGTTTTTCTTTTGCTCCTGCTCTTTCGCAAGGCGGTAGTTTTCAAGCGACTGCGTTTTTACGGCGTTCATTTTTTCCGCTACTTCCGAAAGTTGACCCGGCAAAACTATTTCTTCGCCGTCCGACTTTAAAAGTTGCTGGCTTGCATCTATGACGCTGTCCATGTACTTGATCAGCTTTTTTACCGTACATATTAGTATCACCGACACGCCGACAAGGTACAAAATCGCAGTAAGTCCCACCGTCACTGCCGGTTCACTGTACAAAAATTTCAAAAAGACAAACAGCGGATCGGAAATTCGCCACGAAGCGTACTTCACCGCAATCACGCACGCCGTAACAAGTACCGCAAAAATCGCAGTGTAGAGGCACAAGGAAACAGCGACACTTTTTATAAATCTGTCGGTAAAAAGCGATGGGGTGCTTTTCTTGATTTTTCTTATGATTTTAGCGTTTTTCTTCATATTTTTACCCAAATTAAAGCTCCATTTTGTAGCCGACACCCCAGACCGTTTTAATGAATTTCGGCGATTTGGCGGTATCGTTGAGTTTTTCTCTTATGCGTCTTATGTGCACCATTACGGTGTTGTTCGATTCGAGGTACTCCTCGCACCATATCTTTTCGAAAATTTCTTCGGTCGTGAGCACGTTTCCGTTGTTTTCGCAAAGAAGCCACAGTATATTAAACTCTTTCGGCGTCAAAATGACTTCGCTTCCGTAGACAAAGCACTTGCGTGTCTGTTTGTTTACGGTCAGTCCGCCGAGGTCGAAAATGTCTTCGTTTTGTATGCCGTTTTGTGCTGTATTGTAATTTTTGTAGCGTCTTAGTTGCGCTTTTACTCTGGATATCATCTCAAGCGGATTAAACGGCTTGGTTATATAATCGTCGGCGCCGAGAGACAGTCCTGTTATTTTGTCGGTCGTATCTATTTTTGCAGTAAGCATAATAACCGGGTACGTTTTTCCCGATTCCCGTATTTTTCTCAGTACGGAAAAGCCGTCAATTACCGGCATCATCACATCGAGCATTGCAAGGTCGATGTCTTCTTTTGACAAAAATTCGACCGCTTCCTTGGAGCTGTAAAATTTGACTACTTCGTAGCCCTCATTTTTCAAATAAACTTCGGTTAAATCGGCGATGTCCTTTTCATCGTCCAAAACTAAAATTCTCATGTTTATCCCTCCCCTTTCGAATATAATATCACAGTTATTTTTTAAAAGCAAGTTCGCCGATGAGCGTACTTTTTTCCTTTTCGTGTACATATTTCGGTGCGTTTTTAAGTAAATTTTCCGTTACGCCGAGTTTATTTTCTTTTTAGCCGAAAGTTCGAAAACGCTTATATTTCGGGAGGTTTCGGCGATTTTCAATTGATTTTCGGTGAAAGTCCGAAAGTATATTTCGGATTTTTTGAAAAGGAAAATTTATTGCCGTTTAGAATAAAATGCGTTAAAATGTCGGACAACTTAAGGAAATCTTAAGAAAATCTCAAGGAAAAGTTAAGAATTTCGAACCGCACGCCGAAGGCGTGCGGGCGGCGTGCGACGCACCTCGAAGGCGCACGCCGTAGGCGTGCAGTCTGAGACGGTGCACGAGCACGCCGCCGAGGAGCAGGGCGCAGTAGTCGCAAAGCGGCGAAAGTGCCCGGACGGCTGTGCGAAATGTCGGATTTTAGGGTGAAAAGTGTGATAATTGTACAACTTTTCCGCTGTTTGCCGATTATCCGTAAAGACAAAAACCGCCTTGGCGTTAAGCCAAGGCGGTCGGTAAGCGTTTTCAATTACTGATTGCTCGCTTTAATGTTAAACGAGGTGTTTTTGTCTTTCAGCTGTTTTCTTATCGAGTGCTCGATTTTCGGCTCACCCGTTCCGTTTACCGTGTCTTCGGTTACGGTCAGCTTACTTACTGTCATGTCCGACGGAACATCGTACATGTATTTTATCAAAAGTCCCTCCATGACGGATCTCAAGCCACGTGCGCCTGTATTGTTTTCAAGCGTTTTTTTCGCTATCGCCTTGAGTGCGTCTTCTTCGAAATCAAGCTCTACGCCGTCAAGGGAAAACAGATACTTGTACTGTTTAATCAGTGCGTTTTTCGGCTTCGTCATGATGCTGACAAGTGCGTCTTCATCAAGCGGTTTCAGTGTTGCGATAACCGGCATACGACCGGCAAGTTCGGGAATAATACCGAATTTTACAAGATCGTGATGCACCGCTTTTTCAAGCAATGCGCTCGCTTCAAGCTCTTTTTTGCTCTTGATTTCGGCACCGAATCCGTCGGGAATACTTCTCGGAATATTT
>CAZBXS010000055.1:0-8540 GCA_964495955.1 uncultured Faecalibacterium sp. | reverse complement strand
TCGCCAAATATGCTCTACTTTTTTGAAAATTTTTACTTCATTTTTTGTAGGCTCTCATTTGGTTACCCCAATGTTTATTATAGAGCCTAAAAAAACCGTATTGTGTTCGAACTGAGAAACCTGTGCCGATGAGTTTTCGGTACAGGTTATTTTTTCGCTGTTTATTAAATTTTTTAAATTCTATTGACAAATCGAAAAAACGGGTTATAATAAATTAGCACTCTAAAGTTGCGAGTGCTAATTTTAATGTACGGAGTGATAAAAATGGCAAAAAAGCAATTTAAGGCAGAATCGAAGAAACTGCTGGATATGATGATAAACTCAATATATACCCACAAAGAAATATTTTTAAGAGAGCTTATCTCCAACGCCAGCGACGCTATAGACAAACAGTATTACCGCTCACTTCAAGGCGAGGGCGGACTTTCAAGAGACGAATATACTATTAAACTCTCTTTGGATAAAGACGCACGCACTTTGACAATTACCGATAACGGTTGCGGTATGAGCGACAAAGAGCTTGAAGAAAATCTCGGAACTATCGCAAAAAGCGGTTCTTTAGACTTCAAAAAAGACGCTGCCGAAGACGAAAACAAATCCGAACTTGAAATTATCGGTCAGTTCGGTGTAGGCTTCTATTCGGCGTTTATGGTCAGTGACAAAGTTACCGTTGAATCGAAAAAACACGGCGAAGAACAGGCTTACCGCTGGCAGTCAAACGGCGCCGACGGCTACACGATAGAAAAGTGTGAGAAAGAGACAGCCGGTACCGTTATAACTTTGCACATTAAAGATGACACCGAGCAAGAGAACTATTCGGAATTCCTCGAAGAATACAAAATCATGAACATAGTCAAAAAGTACTCGGACTACATCAGATATCCGATAATGATGAATGTCACCTCGTCAAGACTTAAAGAGGGCAGTGAGGACGAATACGAAGAATACACCGAAGAAAAACAGCTCAACAGCATGGTACCTCTTTGGAGAAAAAACAAGAACGAGATAACCGAAGAAGAATACGACAGCTTCTACAGCGAAAAGTTCTTCGACTGGGAAAAACCGCTCCATGTCGTACATTCAAAGACAGAGGGCACAGTCACATACGACGCACTTTTATATATCCCGTCTCACGCACCGTATGATTACTACACGAAAGAATACGTCAAAGGACTTCAGCTTTATTCTAACGGAGTACTTATAACCGAGAAATGCGAGGAACTTTTGCCGGATTATTTCAGTTTTGTGAAAGGACTTGTCGACAGCGCCGACCTTTCGCTGAACATTTCAAGAGAAGTTTTACAGCACGATTACACGCTCAAACTTATCGCAAAAAATGTCGAAAAGAAGATCAAAACCGAGCTTAAAAAACTTATAAACAACGACAGAGACGCATATGACAAATTCTTTAAAGCGTTCGGCTTACAGCTGAAATACGGCTTGTACTCAGACTTCGGCGCTCACAAAGACACACTCAAAGATCTCGTAATGTTCTATTCTTCAACAGAGAAAAAACTCGTCACACTCGACGAATATGTCTCACGTATGAAAGAAGAACAAAAAACAATTTACTACGCCTGCGGTGAAACCGTCGATAAGATCGACATGCTCCCGCAAGTCGAGACTGTCAAGGATAAAGATTTCGAAATACTCTACCTTACCGACGACGTGGACGAATTCGCCCTTAAAATGCTCGGCGAATATAACGAAAAGACATTCACCAACGTCTGCGCCGACAAATTGGACATTGAGACCGACGAAGAAAAGGAACAGATAAAAGCCGAAAACGAGCAGTCGAAAGACTTACTCGAAAAGCTCAAAGAGGCTATAGGCGGTTCGGTTACGGCAGTAAGATTTACTTCTTCGTTAAAAAATCACCCCGTCTGCCTTACAAGCGAGGGCGAAATATCTCTCGAAATGGAAAAAGTACTCGACGCAATGCCCAACGATAACAAGGTCAAAGCACAGACGGTACTTGAAATTAATGTAAATCACAAGATAGCGCAAAAGTTAAAAGACGTATTCGCAAACAATCCCGATGCTATAGAAAAGTACGCAAAAGTTCTCTACGCTCAGGCGAGACTTATCGGCGGAATGAGTATAGAAAATCCGACGGAACTTAGCAACATTATCTGTGATATGATATAAAAATAAGACTGCGGTTTAACCCGCAGTCTGTTTCTTTTTTCTGAAAACTATCAATTTCGAAAAGACATAGTTTAACACGACTATGACGACAGCCAAGACAACTTTTGAATAGATGCCGTCGGTATAAAGTACGCCGAAGTTGATACCTAATTTTTCGAAAAGTGCGTAAAACGGCTTGTCGAAGCCTATTTGTGCTAATTTCGGTACGCACAAAAGCTCTATCGCACCGGTTATCGCTCTGGCAGACAGGAAACTTGCACCCTCTTTTAAGAGCGTTCGGGCGTTCCAACTTGTCGATTCGAACACCCATTTTTTGTTAGTCAAAAAGGCGAATATGACACTTGCCGCCCAACTTAAAGTGTTCGATACAGCCACACTCAGCGAGAATACACGCACAAACAGCGTATATGTTACCCAGTTGACAAGCGTCGTAAGTACCCCGAAAAACACATAAAAAATTATCTCTTTATGCTTAATTAAAAATTTTTTCATTTACAAAATGCCTCTTATTTTTTCTCTTCTCTTTTTAAAACGCTCTTTACGATACAGACGGGTCTGTTCTGTGACTGAGCGAAAATTTTCCCGATATAGACGCCTGCGACGCCTGTACATATCAGTTGTATACCGCCTATTAAAAGCAACAAAATTACCGAAAGCGCCGACATTGAGACAGTCGCTTTTCCGATGATTATTAAAATGATTTCGACCAATGCGTATATTAAAGATGCTGCCACACTCAAAGAGCCGAAAATACCGGCAAGTTTGAGCGGAAAATCGGTGAACGAAACTATACCGCCGAATGCGTAGCGAAACAGCTTTTTAAGCGACCACTTGCTTTCGCCGTCGTTTCTTTCCATTACGTCGTAAGGGATATATTTTGTGTTAAATCCGACCCACGAGAATATGCCCTTTGAAAATCGGTGATATTCTCCGAGGGAAAGTACGGCGTTTTTGACGTTGCTTCTGAAAAGTCTGAAGTCGCTGGCGTTTTGTACAAATTCGATGTCGCAAATGCGGTTAATGAGTTTGTAGAACGACTTTTTCAAAGCGTTGACAAATGCACCCTCTTTACGCTCATTTTGATACGCACAAACGCAATCGGTATCGGGTTCATTCTCCAGTACTTCGAGCATTTCAAGGACGACTTCGGGGCGTTGCTGAAGGTCGGCGTCGATGATGCATGTAAGTTCTCCCTCGGCGTTTTCAAGACCGGAATAAATGGCGGCTTCTTTGCCGAAGTTGCGGGAAAAATTGATGATTTTTATGTTTTCTTCGGCGTTTTCATCGAAAAGTCGTTTTAAATTTTTTTCCGTACAGTCGACACTTCCGTCGTTTACGAAAACATATTCGTATTCTAAATTCCTACCCGAAAAAGCTCGCCGAGTTTCATTAAAAAAAGCCAAAACATTATTTTCTTCGTTGAAACAGGGGATTACTAAGGAAAGCTGCATTGTTCCACCTCCGACCGTATATGATTGTCAAAAGCAAAGCGAAAAAACCGAAATACGTAATTTTCACCTCTAACAACTAAGTTTAGCAAATATAGAAAAAGTTGTCAAGGCGAAGAGGTTACTAAAGTCTTAAATTCATGTTAAATTCGGTTTTAGATGTGCTAAGCGTGCGCAGTAGCTTGCGAGTGCACGCACGAACGCCGAGGGCTCGATGCCCTCGGCGTTCGTCCTTTCGAAAGGGTCGCATGTTTTGGGCGTATCGGGTCGGCTCTCGTCAGCTTAACCCAGCAGGAATTAGCTGACAAAATAGGCAGGGACAGAACGACTTATTCAAAATATGAGGCAGGAAAGGTTATGCCATTATTGAGTACTATGATAGAAATAACAGAAGTTCTTGAAATTTCATTTGACGAATTTTTCAGCGTAGAGTAAAAATCACCGTATTGCGTTTTGTTTAAAAAACTTGCGACAAAATATGAATAATATGTTGATAATAACGTATTTTTGTTGTATAATCCCAATATGCAGGCGTAATTGTGCGCCATATCAAATTTGGGAGGATATAATATGAAAAAACTGATTTCACTCATTTTGGCAATGACTTTGTGTTTTTGCCTGCTTTCTCCGATAGCCGACGCTGTGGATAAAGACGAACTCTACCCGATAATCATTGTTCCCGGCTATAGCTCGTCTGACCTGTACAAAGACGGAGAAAACGGAGAAAAAGTCCATATTTGGAACATCGAAATGGACAAAATCATGGAAAGAATACTCGCTAACGCCGCCGAAATCGGAATAGGTATAGGCGAAATGGCACAGGGCGATGCAAAACGTCTTGCGGACAAAATCGGCGAAGAATTCGTGGACATGTTCAGTGACATGGCTTATGACGAATACGGAAATTCCACGACGCCGTTACACCTGTACCACTCTCAAGCGCACGACACAAGTTCACAGTGGCTTTTTGAAAACGAGGACGGACACTATCGCTACGAAACCGAAATCATGCCCTATGTTACCGAATATCTCGGCGATAAAGCGAACGAGTGGACTTTCAATTTTTCTACCGACTTCAGACAAAATACAGTCGACTGTGCGGCAGATCTTGACAGATACATAGATGACGTACTTGAATATACGGGCGCATCGAAAGTCAATCTTCTTGCCGTAAGTCACGGCGGACAGACTTCGGCTACATACCTTGCACTCTACGGTGAAAAGGCGAAAGTCAACAACGCCGTCTTGACGGTGCCGGCAATCGGCGGTGCACTTTTAGCGTACGATCTTATCATAAACGACGCTCATCTTGATGAACAGGTACTTCTCCAATTCATCGAAAACGGAATGATGCTCGAAGAAGATTACGAGTGGCTTGTGGAAGCGAACGAGCTCGGCTTCCTTGACGATTTTATTTATTATTTTGTACCTTACGCAAGGCAGATTCTCGGATATTGGGGCAGTATTTGGGATTTTATCCCCACTGACAAGTACGAAGAAGTGAAAGAAAATTACGCACCTCAAACGCTCATAGACTCCGAAATTATAGAAAAATCGGACTATTTCCATTATGAAGTACTGGCGAACATGTCATCGCTTCTCAAAAAAGCGGAGGACGCAGGAGCTAACATTTACCTCATCGCCGGTACAGGCTGGCCCAGCGTTATAGGCACACAGGAAAATTCGGACGCCATAATCTCCGTCAACGCTTCAACGGGAGCTTCATGCGCACCGCTCGGTATGCGTTTTAGCGACGGATACAAGACTTTAAACACCGTCTGTACAAACGAAAGCCATAATCATCTTTCGCCCGCTATGGACATTGACGCATCTTGTGCCTATCTGCCCGATACGACATGGTTCTGTGACGGACTTTTCCACGGCATGACGATAAAAGACGACTATACGGCAAAACTGATGAAAACGCTTGTCGAATCGAAGACAAAAGTTGATGTATACACGTATTCCGAATATCCGCAGTTCCATTCGGCGACGAATGTTTGCGAGTCCGTATATGCCGAATTTAATACAAGCGTACCCGGATATGTGGCGGACGGCGACACCTCACTGGTCATAACTAACCTCTCGAAAGAAAATAATATGCGTATACTTTCGGTGTCCGTTGAAGGAGCGGATTTTAGCTTTAAGCTCCAAGATTACGCTTTTAAACAGCTTGCACCGAGGGAGAGCATCAGCCTAAATATAAACGGCAGTATTCCGAAAGTAAGCCTGTCGACAGTATCGGTAAAAGTATCGTATTACATCTCCGGCTCGGTTACTCCGCTTAATGATAAGGTGTTCTACTTCACTCTTATGAACGGTAAATCGGCTGACTATGATGCAGAAAATCCCTATACTTCACTTGACGGCGAAAGCAATTTCAAAGAGCACCTCGGTGACAGCGAAACTGCCGAGATTTTCGACAAGCTCGGACTTACGGCACTGTTTGAAGTAATCTACGACATTGTTTATAATATTATCGGCAAGTACATTTTACCGCTCATTTCGAAATAACAGACTTTTGAGAATTCGAAATTACCGTACTTGTAAGTTTGTCGACAGCGGCAAGTTTTATTAAAGTTAAATTATCAAGGCGTTTCCTACTTTGCGAAACGCCTTGATTGTTACTATGTTGAACTTGTCGATTACAAATTGTCAAATAATTCCGTGTGTAAAGTTATCTTTGGCTTTTGTTTAGGGGAGTGGGTGCAGAAGAAATTCAGACGGTGACTGCGTGCGCAGTAGCTTGCGAGTGCACGCACGAACGCCGAGGGCTCGATGCCCTCGGCGTTCGTATACAGTCTGTGCTGAATTTAAGTTCAAATGTGCTACAGTCGGTTTGTACACAGCGGAAGATTTTCATAAGCTGTCCGCTTTAATTTCAGTCTCCTACAGCTACGACCTACCGCTTAAACCGACTTTCTACAGCAGGCGACGTCTTCGGGCACCCCCCTTAGCACTACGCCTACGGCGAGCGCACGGGGGTACGCTCAGTCGCCGCCCCGCCTGCTTCGCAGGCGGGGTTCTGCACCAACCTATTCAATCTCTGCCTTAAACATCGAAACGGATCTGTCTAAAATTCCGTTCATCTTCGCTATCGCTATCCCGTAGTTCGTCATCGGAACGTCGCTTTGCTTTGCACGTTTAAGCCGTGACTTCATTTCTCTTTCGTTGAGCATACAACCTCCGCAGTGAACTATGAGCGTATATTTCGAGAAATCTTCGGGAAATTCTCCGCCTGATGTATATTCGAAATTTAGCTGTTTTCCCGTATACTTTCTAATCAAATTCGGCAGTTTTACCGTACCGATATCGTTGCATTGCCTGTGGTGCGTGCACCCCTCGGAGATGAGGAGCGTATCGCCGTCGCTGAGGCTGTCGAGCTTTCGGGCACCCTGAACGACTTGTTTCAGTTCGCCTTTGTACCTTGCGAAAAGTATCGAAAACGAGGTGAGCGGAATATTTTCGGGAACAATTTCGCTGACAACTTTGAATGCCTGCGAGTCGGTGATGACCATTTTTGCGGGTACCGATAAACTGTCAAGCGATTTTTGAAGTTCGGTTTCTTTGGTTACAATGGCGATACTTCCGCTTTCGAGTATGTCTCGGATAGTTTGTTGCTGGGGCAAAATCAGCCGTCCTTTCGGTGCCGACTCGTCTATCGGTGTGACAAGTACCACGATGTCTCCGCTTTCTATCAAGTCGCCGACAATTCGCTTTTCTTTCGCTTCTTTAGGTGCAAAAGATGCTATCATGTTTTTTAATTTAATGATGTTTGTACTTTTTAATGCGCTGACATATATTGAGTTTTCCGTCTCATTCGGGACACTTGTTAGGGCATCGCACTTGTTAAATACAGTTATATAAGGAATGTCTCTTTCGCCGAAAAGTGAGATAAGCTCCTTGTCGGTATCCTGTATTCCTTTTTCTGCGTCAACGACCAAAACGGCGATATCCGTCTTTGAAAGCGTCTGACGGGTTTTTTCGACACGCATACTGCCAAGTACTCCGTCATCGTCAAATCCCGGAGTGTCTATGATAACGACGGGGCCGAGAGGGAGAAGTTCCATAGCCTTTTCAACCGGATCGGTAGTCGTACCCTTAATGTCGGAAACGAGGGAAATTTTTTGACCTGTTACGGCGTTTACGAGGCTTGACTTTCCGGCGTTGCGAAGTCCGAAAAATCCGATATGAACTCTTTCACCGGAGGGGGTGCTGTTAAGTCCCATAACACACCTCAAAATCTGAAGTCACGGCGGTTGGACGCCTTGATTTCTTCGATATTGTGTCTTGCTATTTCACGGACTTTTTCTTTCGGGATCTTTTCAAGTTCACGCTCGATAAGCTCAAAACCTATCTTTTTTGTCTCATCTGAGGCATAATCTATAAGATATTCCGTCAACGTCATAAGTGCGTTCGGGTGACAGCAGTTGAGTATCTGCCCGTTTTTACAAAGGCTCATAAATCTGTCGCCTGTCCTGCCTTCACGGTAGCAAGCGGTACAAAATGACGGAATGTGGTCTTTTTCCATAAGCCAGCGGACGACTTCGTCAAGCGTTCTTTGGTCGGAAACATCGAATTGTTCGGAGTCGTGCGGACGTTCTTTTTCGGTGTAACCGCCGACTGAAGTTCTTGACGCTCCGCTTATCTGTGAAACGCCGTAGTCGAGAACTTTTCCCCTTACCGCTTCGCTTTCTCTTGTGGAGATTATCATGCCGGTGTAGGGTACGGCGATACGGATACAGGCGATAATTTTCGCAAAAAGCTCATCTGAAATGCTGTTATCGAAAACGTCGGGGTCGATATCATCTGCGTGCTTAACTCTCGGCACGCTTATAGTGTGAGGGCCTACGCCGTGTACCGCTTCGAGATGTTCTGCGTGCCTCAAAAGTCCGGCAAATTCATAGTCGTATCCCTCAAGGCCGAACAAAACGCCGAGACCTA
>CAZBXS010000054.1:0-8540 GCA_964495955.1 uncultured Faecalibacterium sp. | reverse complement strand
AAAATCAAGATATTTTTGACAAATGGATATACTTTTTTTTACAGTCAATACTATAACAGAAGAAGAGTACCACAAATTTTGAAATTTTGCAATAGTGAAGTGATATTTTTTGAATTTAAGAACGGATCTTGCCGTCGAAAGACACGAAATTGTCGAAAATGAGTGTACAGACGGAATAAAAATCAAAAATTTTAGCCTAAAAAACGTTGCCGTCACCGAGATAGAAGTGACGAACGAAAACGGGAGCAACGCAATCGGGAAACCCGTGGGGACATATATCACCGTCGAAGTCGACCCATTGACGAAAACCGACGATGTTTTTTCAAATCACTTATTTGTACTTGCCGATTTGATACAGCGACTTTTACCCTCAGGCGAGGGGACAGTCCTCGTCGCAGGTCTCGGCAACCGCTCTATCACCGCCGACGCCCTCGGGCCGCAAGTAGCCGAACTCATATTTGCGACAAGACATATCGGCGATGAGATACGAAAGAGTGCAAAACTCGAAAACATTCGAAACGTTGCCGTAATAACTCCGGGAGTACTCGGAAAAACGGGGATAGAAACGGGAGAAATAATCGAAAGCGTAGCGAAAAAGATTTCGCCGAAAGCCGTTATAGTTATTGACGCTCTGGCGTCACGACGTGTCGAAAGGCTCGGTACTACTGTTCAGATTTCGACTTCCGGAATATCTCCCGGTTCGGGGGTCGGAAATTCACGAAGCCGAATTGACAGAGAAACTCTCGGTGTACCTGTGATTTCGATAGGTGTTCCGACTGTCGTGGACGCCGCCACTTTGGCAAGCGACCTTTTCGAAAAGGCAGGCTACAAACAGGAAAACGGCGAACTTGACCGAATACTGAAACCGCTTGGCGAAAATATCACGGTTACGCCGAAAGAGATAGACCTTTTGACACAAAGAAGTGCAAAGCTCGTTGCGATGAGTATAAACTGTGCCTTGCAACCGCAACTTGAAATAAAAGATATACTTTCCGTCGTTATGTAAAGCTCTGATTCGATAAAATAACAGTCATATCCTCTCGTAGACTACAATACTATTATATATAACGCTTATTACGGAGGACAAGACATGAAAAAGAAAGTGAATATCGGTGCGGTTACGGCGGTGATACTGTCGGCGTTGACGTTGATTTTGTCTGTATATAATTTTGATTTCTGTATGAAAATCTTGGGAAAAGCCACCGTTTTGAGTGTTTCGACGGTACTTCCCGTCGGCTTTGATTTGGAAAGAGAGAAAGATACAGAACCGACCGATATTTTGACCGAGACGGTTGAAAGCGAAACTACCGATGCCGAAACTGTGACCGAGGCACAAACTGAGGATAAAACACAAACAACGACAGATGTTGCCAAGGCAGAAAGTACATTCACCGAAACGCCCGACGACATCAAAAAGCTGATTGAAAAGTACCAAAAACAGTCGGACAAGGATAAAAAAGGCGGTTCGATTTCGGAACAGACTTATAAAAATTCAGGCGTCACCGACTCATACGGCAATGTCAAAATCAAAAACATAAACGACACTTCCGTCAATATAAAAAAGCTCCTAAACGAGAAAGCCGACCTTTTGGTAACAGACAAGTCTCAGCCGACAGTGCTGATTTTTCATACGCACACGACCGAGAGGTACCAAATATTAGACCGTGATTTTTATTCGAAAAATTACTCATCAAGAAGCGAAGATTCGGGCGAAAACATGATAAGAGTGGGCGACGCAATATGTGAAGAGCTCGAAAAGGCAGGTTACTGCGTTTTGCACGACACCAATATATACGACAAAAAATACAACGGTGCATACAGTCGCTCAAGGGAACAGGTCGAAAAGTACCTGAAAGAATATCCGTCAATTCAAATCGTACTCGACATTCACCGAGACGCAATACAGCTGAGTAACGGCACGAAAATCAAACCGGTTGCGACCGTCAAAGGCAAAAAATGCGCACAGCTTATGATAATCAGCGGTTGTCAGGAAAGCGGAAACGGAATAACGGGTTTTGACGACTGGCGGTACAACCTGATTTTCGGC
This sequence comes from uncultured Faecalibacterium sp., assembly GCA_964495955.1. Taxonomy (GTDB): domain Bacteria; phylum Bacillota; class Clostridia; order Oscillospirales; family Acutalibacteraceae; genus UBA6857. The sequence continues at coordinate 6,493 of CAZBXS010000054.1, read as the reverse complement.
GTACAACTTCAAAATAAGCTCGAAACTTTATTTTCGGGGATAACCAGACCGCTGTATTTCTGCCCGAGAAAGTACAATATGGACACTTCGCACTGCTCGCTTTTAATAGAAGTCGGAAGCGATGCGAACACCCTTGACGAAGCGGTGTATGCAGGTAAGTGCCTCGGCATCTCACTTGCCGAACTTATGAACGACTACACGAAAGGATAAAAATGAACAAAAGATACAAACTTTTCAGGATATACTGTATATTGGCAATATTTATCCTCGGTGCATTGCTGTTTGCCGTCGGACTTTGTACAGCTAAATTTCAAACGGACGAAACCGTTTTCAAAGCGACATATTCGACCGTTCGAGTTTTTTCGGCTGAGGACAGTATGACGCTGAATTTCGGCGGAAACATTCTGACATTCAACCCGTCGGACATTATCCGAATATTTGAAAAGGCGAGGGTAGTGCTTTTAGCGCCGTTTAATAACTTTATTGAGCTGATAAAAACTTTAGTTTAATTTTAAATTAAGTTTTTTCTCGCTTCTCACAAAAAAACAGGCGTTTCGTGCTTTACACGAAACGCCTTGTTATACATATTATAATATCTGCTCTTTTATGAAACCGTGATTGTACATGACGACTTCCAACCGCCGTCTAATGTGACAGCCGAAACTATCGCAGTACCTTTTCCTTTAGCGGTTATTTTGCCTGTACTCGAAACGGTGACAATGGCGGTGTCGCTTGATACCCATTTGACGCTCTTGTTCGCCGCATTTTCGGGGACGACCTTAGCGGTCAGCTGATACGTTCCGCCCAATTTGAGTGCAAGGTTAGTTGCGTTGAGCTTGACGCCGAGAACTTTCTGGTTCGGGTCGGCTTTGACGTCTTTGACGGTGACTTTACAGGTCTTTTTGTATCCGCCGTCGACCGTCGTGCATGTTATCGTGGCAGTTCCTGCGCCTACAGCGGTGATTTTTCCCGTAGACGAAACTTTGGCGACTGCCTTGTTGCTCGACTTCCAAGTCACATTCTGGTTTGATGCGTTTTCGGGGACGATGTCCGCAAAAACTCTTTCGCTTTCGCCGATTTCCAGCGTGACGTTCTTCGGACTGAGCTTGACGCCCGTTACGCTGATTTTCTTGACGGTGATTTTACATGTTGCTTTGTATCCGCCGTCTTTTGTTGTACAGGTGACGGTTGCCGTTCCTTTTCCGACTGCGGTGACTTTTCCGCTTGAATTGACCGTTACGACGTTTTTATTGCTCGACTTCCATGTAACGCCCTTGTTCGATGCATTCGAGGGACTGACTGTGGGTTTGAGCGTGTATGTATCGGTGACATAGAGCGTCTTGGAGGCCTTGTTGAGCTTGACGCTCTTTGCTTTGACGTACTTGCTGACTGTGACTGTACAGGCGGCTTTGTAGCTGCCGTCTGCCGTTGTACAGGATATTACAGCTGTACCTACGGATTTAGCTGTAATCTTTCCGTTTGCGTCGACTGATGCTACGGACTTGTCGCTCGATTTCCATGTTATGCTCTTGTTGCTTGCACCCTTGGGAGCTACCGTAGCCGTCAGTTGCTTCGTTGCACCGATATAGAGATTGAGCTTGCTTCTGTCAAGGCTTACGCCCGTGACTTTTGTTTTTACGGTTATTTTACAAGTTGCGGTGTACTTTCCGTCGTTTGATGTACAGATTATTTTGGCTGTACCGTTGCCCTTGGCTGTGACGAGACCGCTACTTGTGACTGTGGCTACCGACGTATCGGTCGATTTCCATGTGACTGTCTTAATACTTGCGTTAGACGGCTCTATTGTCGCTTTGAGCTGATAAGTTTTTCCTTTGTATACCGTTTTGCTCGATTTGTTAAGTGAGAGCGATTTTACATCTATTTTTTTCGTGACGGTAACTTTGCATGTGGCTGTTTTTCCCGAATCCGCAGTCTTACATGTGATCGTTGCCGTGCCTTTTCCGACTGCCGTTACGACACCCGATTCGGAAACCGTGGCTACGCTGTTGTTGCTTGATGACCACTTGACGCTCTTGTCGGTAGTCGTCTGTGGGGATACGGTCGGCTTGAGTGTCAGTTTTTGAGTTGTGTACATATTTGCGCTCGTCTTATTGAGCGTGACTGAGGTCGAATATGTGCAAACTCTGACTTTGCATGTAGCCGAAATGTTATTGACTGTGGTACAGGTGATTTTTGCCGTACCGTTTGAAACGCCCGTAACGACGCCGTTTCCGTTGACTTTTGCAACGCTCGGATCGCTCGATGTCCATTTAACTGCCGGTCTGTCGGTGTTCTTGGGCATAACCGTTTCCTGTATCTGCGTTGTCTTGCCGACGCCGAGAGTTATAGAAGTTTTGTCAAGTTTAACGCTCTTGGGCATCGTTTTCATTCCTATCATCTTCATGGGAATGGCGTCAGCCCAAACTTGCTGGAGTGTATCGTTGGGGTGTATGTAGTCTTCGGAATAATCGGCTCTGAAAGATGCCGGGTCATCGGGGTCTGCCGATATTTCGTTAAGGTCGATAAAACCGTCAAGTTTATTCGTTGATGCTAACCAATCGTTGACGTCACAGGCTATCTGCCAATCTTCCTCAGTCCAATGATACTCATCTGTACCGAAATAGTTTCTCGTCGTTCCTTTCCACTGAGTGATGGAGCAGGCGATGACTTTTATATTATTGTTGTGACATGTATCAATAAATTCTTCGAAAGCCGCTATCATTTCGTCAGCCGTCGGCTGTATATAGTGACCGTAGTCCTGAATTGATGCGCTTTCGGGGTGGGTGATATCGTTTGCGCCGATTTTGAGAATAGCGTACTTTACACCTGCCTGTTCGATAACGTCTTTTTGCATACGTTTAAGTATCGACGGGCCGTATATGTTGCCGACGACGCCCTGACCGTCCGAAGTCAGCGAGTTTCCGAAAATACCTTTTCCGACAACACCGACATTGGTGCAGTTTTCACCGGCAATTCTTCTTGCAAGATACAAAGGTACTTTGTTTGAAACGGTCGAGTCGCCGATGATGACTATTGAGTACGGGTCGGGTTCTTCGGAATATACATCTATATTGGCGAGAATGGGTACAGCGGAAATCGACTTATAAGAAAGTCCGAAGTTAAAATCGGCATTTGATGCGGTGGTGTTGTTGCCGAATGAGAGATAAGTTTTCGCACCGGAAAGTCCGACGGACGTTATCTCCTGATAATCGGCGACATAGAAACTGACCGCAATATCCTCGTGTGCCGTTACGGGAAAGTCAATGGGATCGGTATAAATTTCTTTGCCTGCGGGGATTACGAAATTCGTATTCTTTCCGTTGTAATAGACACGGGTAGAGGTTTTCGTGTCGATAGTTGATTTTCCTGTCGATTTAGCTACGGTGACACGGTTGATTTTTAAATCGTTTGTGCCGTACTTGTTAGAAAGTTTGAGCCGAAGTTTTGAACCGCTCGCAGTGGGTGTGAGGACAACTCTGGCGCTGACTTTTCCGACGATAACGCCGATATTGTCATAATCGGCAAGGGAAATGTCGGTAAGTCCCGTGCCCCATGCGGATATCCATTCGCCCGTCTCTTCGGCGGCAGCTTCCGGCGAAGTGTATACGATGATATTTCCGCCGACAAATAACGCCGAAAATGCCATAAGTACCGCCATGAGCAGACTTATAATTCTTTTTTTCATTGTGAAAACCTCCTTAATATCGCTCGATATTATACACTGTAATAATAACATTATTATTTCGAACTGTCAACAAAACGGCTAAAATTATACGCTGCTTTCACCCATAATTCATACAAGTTTAACAAATTGTCGGAATTTCCGTACATTCTAACAAGTACATTCAAAAGAAAACAACACGAATTTGACAAACACGTCAAAATATGGTAACATCTGTCGGATAACAAATATAAATTTGGGAGGACAAAATTATGAAGTATCTGTTTTTAGGCTTGTTTGCAGGTTTCTCTATAGTTCACCTGTACTACAGCTGGAAAGACGAAAAAAAGGGGAGAGCGGCTACAAAACCGTTTCTTCTGATAATGATTTTGCTTTATTACATCGTCTCAGCCGAGACCGCTTCTCTGCTTTTGGTCTTTGCACTTTTAACAAGCTGGCTGGGAGATGTACTTTTGATACCGCAGGGTACAAAATGGTTCATTTCCGGCGGTTTCAGCTTTTTCGTCAGTCACTTTTTATTTATGGCGGTGTACTTTACGAAAATCGACTTCAAAGCTGTTCCTTGGATACCGACCGTGCTTCTTGCGATAGTTTATTTTGCGATAGCGGCGAAGATAATCACAATGCTCCACGACACGACGCCGAAAGAAATGCGAATTGCAATGTACGGCTATCTTATAGCTAACAGCTCGATGAACGCTTTCGCATTTATGCAGATGATGACGAATATGTCCGCAGGCTCGGTCGTAGCATATATCGGTGCGGTGCTGTTTTTCATATCCGACTGTTCACTGTTTCTTGTCAGATACTATGACAAACCCGTCGTTTTCAAAAAGCACTTTACCGTAATGCTCACTTATCTCGCAGGCGAATTTTTGATAACACAGGGCGTTTTAATGCTCGCACAGTAAAGCCGATACAAAAACGGACATTTGGGCAAAATGCAATTTTACCGTGATTAAATATTGAAATTTGCTCATGTACGTGGTATACTTTCAATCGGGCGGATATATGATTTAAAAGCCGCCGTAACAAAGAAAGGAGTAGCAATATGCTCGAATCTATTTATCATTTTGACTGGAATGTTTTCAAGTTCGTTGAAGAACATCTTTGGAATCCCGTTTTTGATGTAATTTGGAAAGTAATCACACTTTCGGGCGAAAGCGGAATCATCTGGGTACTTATGGCTATAGCACTCATGATTTTCGGCTTCGTTAAAAAGAACGAAACCTACAAGAAAGCCGCCGTCGCAGTCGTTATTTCTCTGCTGTTTATGGAAGTAGCGAACAACCTTGTAATCAAAGAGCTTATCGCAAGAGTAAGACCGTTCAACTTCGATTGGACGCAGTACTCATGGGCAGGAGAATTCAACTTCCCCGAAATCGTTTCAAGACCGTCAAGCTGGTCGTTCCCGTCGGGTCACTCATCATCGAGTTTCGCCGCAGCGTTCGCATTCTTCTGGTATGACAAGAAAAAAGGTATCCCGGCACTCATTTATGCCGCACTTCTCGCATTTTCAAGAGTATATGTTCATGTACACTACTGCACAGACATTCTCGCAGGCGCAGTCGTCGGAATAATCTACGCACTCATAGGCGTACTTATCACAAAGTTCGTTTATGATATCGTCGACAAGTACATACTTTCGAAAATTCAAAACAAACTCGACAGCAAAAAAGCGTAAAATCAAGAAATAATAACGCACGAAAACGTTAAAACGCAACAAAATCTCGCTATGTACTTGACAAGGCGAGATTTTGCTTTTATAATGTAATCGATGGGTAACCGTTCAAAGCGGTTAGCCGGTGAATTTGTTTATTTTAGAATAAACAACCGTCACTTTGCAGAGTGGCGGTTGTTTGCTTTTACTTGGAGCTTTATCGTAACGGTGATTTTACCGATATGAAAAGTCAATGTAATAGGCATACACAACACCTCCTTCGGTGAGTGTGCCAACCGCCTTTTCTGCTACCTATCGATTACATTACCGTTATTATACAAACGTTGTCGTAATTTGTCAAATTTAATATTTGAAAATAACACAAAGCCACGAAAGCACTGAAGTCTTTCGTGGCTTTATAACAAGCAAATTTATTTTGTACCGAAAATTCTGTCGCCTGCGTCGCCGAGACCGGGGATAATATAGCCGTTCTCGTTGAGCTTTTCGTCAAGAGCCGCACAGTATACATCAACATCAGGGTGAGCCTTTGTAAACGCTTCGATTCCTTCGGGAGCTGCGATAAGACCCATGAATTTGATGTCTTTCGGGTGGCGGAGTTTGATCTGAGTTACTGCGTCTATAGCCGAACCGCCGGTTGCGAGCATCGGGTCAACGACGATAACTTCTCTTTCGGAGATGTCTTTGGGTAACTTGCAATAATACTCAACGGGTTTGAGTGTTTCTTCGTCACGATAAAGTCCGATATGACCTATTCTTGCCGCAGGTATGAGCTTTGTAACACCGTCTACCATACCGAGACCGGCTCTTAAAATGGGTACTATAGCGAGCTTTTTGCCGGCTAAAGTCTTTGACTTAGTTTTGCATATCGGTGTTTCGACTTCGATTTCTTTGGTCGGGAGATCTCTCGTTATCTCGTAGCACATGAGCATTGCTATCTCGCTGACGAGTTCTCTGAAATCCTTTGAGCTTGTATTTTTGTCTCTCATAAGGGTCAGCTTGTGCTGAATAAGGGGGTGATCGTAAATTGTAACTTTTGACACTTTCCTCAGGTCCTTTCTTTTGCTTAAGCTGACTCTCGTCAGCTTAATGAGTTCTATAACATTATAATAGCAAATTCCGCTTTTTTCAAC
>CAZBXS010000053.1:0-8562 GCA_964495955.1 uncultured Faecalibacterium sp. | reverse complement strand
CAGGGGCATCGAGCCCCTGATTTTCGTGCGTGCACTCGCAAGCTACTGCGCACGCTTATAGCCGTTAGTTTCTGCTAAAATTCGCCTTACTCCAAAACGACTTCCCAGTTATCCGACTTGTACGCATCAAAGCACATTTTAATCTGTTCTTCGTTGTTTTTCTCCGTCGCAAGTTCGGGCAGTTCGTCTAACGAAAAGAAGTCATACCCCGTTGTCTCCGTATTTTCTTCGAACTGTCCGCCTACGAGTGAGCACTGAACGAAAATTTTACAAACTCCGTAAGCGTATAACGGCAAATTGTGCTTTGCTCTGTCCTGTACGGCGACAAGTTTTTCAAGCACTACATCAAGTCCGGATTCTTCTTTAACTTCCTTTACGGCGTTTTCTCCTACGGAAACATTCACATCGACCCAACCGCCCGGAAGTGACCATTTGCCGTTGTTTTCGTGTACAAGTAAAATTTTTCCGTTATCAAAAACAGCGGCACGTGTATCAATTTTCGGCGTCTGATATCCGACTTCGTTACAAAACAATCCGACTACTTTTTCAAGCGGTAAGTCAGCCATATGTGACACCATTTCTGCCGAAATTTCCCGTATTCGTTCATATCTTTCTTTATCGAACGGATCTTTTCCGTATGTCAATCCTGCCTGTGCCAAGGCTTGAAGTTCTATTGCAAAGTTTAACCAACGTTCATTTTTCTGCATACATTTCTCTCCTTTTACCGTATTTACATTTCGCCCCGAAGTTAAACTTCGGGGCGAAAACATTACTTCTTATTAGGCTTTTTGATCTTGTTAAGTCCTCGGTTGAGGTCAAGTATTTGCTCTTTTGTGAACAGTCCACCTGCCATCATGCATACACGTTTTATTGTAAAGCTCTTACCCATATTGATAAGGTCTTTGTTTATCTTCATTCCGCTCGCCATGTCAGCCATACCGCCGGTCTTTCCGTCGCTTTTCTTCATCTTGGAAACAACGCCCATAACGGTTTTGATAAGCAAAATCTTACCTTTGAAAGTAGCGAATATGTCTTCTATGGTATCGTTTACGCTAAGATATCCCGGAGGTGTCTCGATTTCGAACCAGTTAATGACCGCACCCTCCTCTTTAAGTACATAGTCCGGATTGGGTGTCTCAACTCGACGAATGAAGCTCTCGTCACTGTACTCACCCGAAACAGCCTTTAATTGCGTCTCAGCTGAGACAGGTACAGAGAAATGATAGAACGGGTATTCGGCTTTCGCTTGTTTTCCGACACTGACGCCGTTAGCGAAAAGCTCGACGCCGTCAAGATTGGTATATACGGTAACTTCGGTCATATCTTCCGCACGGTCGACATATCGTTTTCCGCAAATATGTACGAACGGCTCTTTCGAAAGCCACGCTTTGTAGGCGTAGAACGAATCTTTCCTGTACTGTCTGTCGAAAGTGACAAGTCCTTTGTGGTTCATTCCGTTTTCTCCGCCCTCGCTTCTTGCGTCTGCGGCGAAGTCGAACATATTCCAAACATGAGTTGCCCAAAGCCACGGACGCTCGCCTATCTGCTTTATGACGTCTTCGTGATACTTTGCTTGGTACTCCTCGGTGTAGTCTCCCTGTTCGGGCGTTGAGGTGTGCCAGTTAAGAGCCTCGCAACCGTATTCGCTCAAACCTATTGCTCTGTTCGGATATTTTGCGTGGAATTTGTCGAACCATGGGCCGTACATTTCGGTTTTACCGCCGTACCAGCCGAAATAGTGGTTATATGAAATGACATCTGAAATTTTCGTGTACTCTTCGTCAATACCGCACATGCTAAGTACAGCGACAACTGTCGGTCGGCTGCTGTCGAGCTCATGGGCAAGGTCGTTGAGTTTCTTGTGATTTTCAAGAAGTGACGCATCACCTGCGCCGTTCATTGTGATTTCGTTCGAAAGTCCCCAAACGACGATAGACGGGTGATTGTAATTTTGGTATATAAGCTCCTTCATCTGTGAAAGTGTATTTTCTTCGCCCGTTGCCATATGACGTGAAATATACGGTATCTCCGCCCATACTACCATGCCTCGCTCGTCGCAAAGGTCGTAGAAAGTCTGTGAGTGCTGATAATGTGCAAGTCTTATCGTGTTCGCACCGACTTCACAGATAAGATCCATGTCCTCTGTATGTTCCTTTTCCGTCAAGGCGTTTCCAATACCGGGTCTGTCTTGATGACGTGAGACGCCTCTGAGTTGGTACGGTCTGCCGTTGAGAATAAATCCTTTTTGGGAATCTATTTCGAAACTGCGACAGCCGAAACGTGAGGAAATGTTGTCGATTTCTTTGTTTTCGTACATGAGAACGGCTTCAAGATTATAAAGATACGGGTCATCGACGCCGTTCCAAAGATGGACGTTTTCAATCTTTACGTTTATCTTATTATCTTTTCCGTCCGTTTCGCCCGAAAGTACTTGCACACCGGCTCTATCGGTTATTTTGTACCGTACAGTACAGTTTTCGGGGCTTGTTATATAAAATTCCGCTTCGATATCGGCATCTTTTCCGTTGACTGTCGGCAGTATACGCACACCCGGTGCTCCGTAATAATCAAGGTCAAAGTGCTTAGTTGCAACGGATATAGCTTTCACATCTCGATAAATTCCGCCGTAAAACGTAAAGTCAGCCACCTGAGGATAAACCGTCTCGTTAGGCGAGTTGTCGGCTGATACTACAAGCAGGTTTTCGTCCTTTATTTCGGGCAATTTCACTCTGAAAGTAGAATATCCGCCGTCGTGCTTTGTAAGAAGTACGCCGTTCCAATATATCTCGGCAGTTGAATTTACGCCGTCAAATTGAAGATATGTAACTTCGTTTTCGCCGAGTTCGTCTTTTTTCAAGTTTTTGGCATAGAAGCATTTTCCTCTGTAGTAATCGTTTCCGCCGTCCTGACCGTCGGTTCCATTCCATGTATGAGGCAGGTCGACTTTTTCCCAGTCGGTCGGAAGACTTGTCGGCGCAGAGGTTGCCGTTTTCGAAAACAGCCAACCTGTACCCAAATTAAATATTTCTCTCATTAGATTTCAGTTCCCTTCGTAATCTTTTCTGTTTCTATTTCTGCGTTATCATTGAGCTTGTACAGGAAGAACATACTTACAAAGCTGATGATTGCGCCGATACACGGCAATATGCTCGTCACAAAGTAAATCTTATCCGCAACGCCTGCCGCCTGTTCAAGTGCGCCGATATTTTGGTCGTAACCGGTAGCGCCGATAGCGAACGACACGATAGCTGCGCCGACGCCCTGAGCGACTTTGCGGAAGAAAGAATAAGTCGCATAAATCGAGCTTTCTTCACGTCTGCCCGTGGTCTTTTCCTGATAGTCGATACAGTCGGCGACAAGTGCCCACATAAGCGTCATATAGAACGCCGCACCGAACATGGCAAAGGCGAGAAATACTACCCATATGTAAGGATTGCTGATTTTAACGAACGCCATAATAGCGGACGCTACTGCAGACATCAAGAACGGATATGTACAAAGCTGTTTCTTCGAAAACTTTCTAAGTGCCGGTTTTACAAGCACGATACCAAGCGCAACGGGTGCACCTGCGAGCATGGTAGCTATGGTTATAAGGTCTGTGTTTTGGAAATAGCATCTGAAAACATAGGGAATAGATGTCGTTACCGTCATCATAAGAGCAAGGTAAGCGACAGTCGATATAGTTACAGCGAGCATGGGAGTGTTGGTAAAGAAAGATTTGAGCGTCTGTACATAGTTAAATTTCTGGGGATTTTCGATGGGGGCTTCTCTTTCGGTCGTAAGTTTTCTCAAAAGATAGAACGCAACAAGACCTATAACGCCCATTACCGCAACGAATACGATAAAGAGGTTTCCTCTCGGATCTTCGTTTTCATCATATACTATCAAAGGCAAAATAACCATTATCGGTATTTGAGCCGCCATAGCGCCTATGCTTCGCCATGTTGAAAGTTCGCTTCTGCCTTTCGGGTCACGGGTAATACAAGACTGCATTGAACCGTAGGGAACGTTGACGCTCGTATATGCAACGCTCCAGACGCAGTAAAGTCCAAGACACAGTGCAACTTTTACACCGTAGGGTGCATTGGGAACATAGATGAACAGCGCTATGCTCGATAAAAGCAACAGCGGACTTGCCCACTTGATCCACGGCTTAAATTTTCCGTCTTTTCCCGGTTTCGTGGAGTCGCAAAGTCCTCCGATTATGGGGTCGTTGATAGCGTCGAATACTTTTCCCAAAAGTATCAACACACCGTAAAGTTTCGGGTCAAGACCCATACAGTCGACGAAAAAGATCATCATGTAGCTGTTAATAAATGCAAAGCTCATGTTACAGCCGAAGTCACCGAATGCATAGCCGATTTTGTCACGCATACCGAACGGTCTTAAAGCGTTGGCAGTATTTGTGGCATTTAATGTTTTTCCTTTTGACAAAATAATTCCTCCTAATTTGAAATATTGTATATATTATACATATTGTACCGATTTTTTGCAACACCTGTTCGATTTTTTGTGAGGTTTTGTGGGATTTTTTTTGAGATTGATACAGTAAACGGGTGGGGTGCCGGGGTGCAAGGGCGGCGAGCGAATGTGAAGCGGTACCTTGTGCGCTTGCCGTAGGCAAAGTGCTAAAAGGTGCCCGAACATTCGCTGAAAAACCGACGGTCAGATAAAATTTTCAAAAAACGTGCGACCTTTTCGAAAGGACGCACGCCGAAAGAACAGACTTATTTTGATTGCAGGTAAAAAAGTGTGATTTTTTAGCTTCTACGTTTTTATTTGGTTTTATCTACACCTCAACCCCTCAGTCCGCCTACGACTGCATCTCCCCTACAGGAGAGCCGAGACGTAGCTTCCGCTTTAACCGACAAGTTCTCGCCGTGAGTAATCACAATGTCGAACTTTTTCTGAAATTAGGGGCATCGAACCCCTAATTTCAGAGCGTGCACTCGCTTCGCTACTGCGCACGCTTTCAGCCGTTAGTCACTTCTTACCTGTAAGCGTAGCGAACCTGACCGATGGGTAAAACGCAGACATTTTATTTCGCCATATCTTTAATATATTCACTCACTGCGATACAGACGCAACAAACCTTCTTCGCACCCGAAAGATAGAGTGCTTTGCAACATTCGTCAAGCGTACTGCCCGTACTTTTTACGTCATCACACAATAAAACAGTCTTTCCACGAACATATTCTTCCTTGCCCTCTAAAACACGTATGGAATTTTTGACATTATCCATTCTTTCCCCTTGAGTGAGCGTGTGTTGTTTTCTTGTTTTGCGGTACTTTTCGAGTGTGTTTTCATCAAAGTCAAGTGCGTAACTTTCGGAAATTCTTTTTGCTATCACAGCCGATGCATTGTGTTCTTCTTTGTAGTACGACGGAACACAGACTGTCATATCAAAATCAATATCTGAGTATTCCTCGCTTATCCTGTCACACAGATCGCCGAACATTTCGTCTAAAATTCTGTCATTTTTGCCGTTTTTAAGTTCGAGTATCATTTTCTTTACCGCACCGCCGTAATAGTACACTCCTATCACCTGCGCACTTATCGGGTCGCATTCGAGTGCGTCGTGGTCGCAAAGTGACGATCCGCACTTTCGGCATATCGGCTTTTTCATGGGTAAAATGCTTCTTTTACAGCTTTCGCACATCATGCCCTTTATGAGAACTTCGCCGCAACCCGTACATCTCGGCGGATAAAGTATATCCAAAATTTCGTTCTTGATTTTATTTAACTTACGCTTAGTTTTCTTCATGCTGTCACCCCATTTTGATTATACTTTCGAAATCCTGCGTTGTCAAATTACTTTGTTTTTGTACAGGTAAGTATGTACAAAAATGAAATTTTCACAAATCGGCATCTTACGTTGACATGACGTGTCAGATGATATATAATAGTATCACTAAACAAAATGTGAGGTTGATAATATGTCTCTTACAAGCATTCTTTCATCTGTATGGTCGATTTTGACGAGTATCTGTTTGTTAATAACGACCGTCGTGGGCGGTTTCGGCACCCCGTCAACAAGTCCGAAAACACAGCTTATTGACACCGACCAATTGCTTCTTGAAAAAGCGATCATATCCGGTCAGGGCATCACCACAGACGGCGAATACTATTATACATCGGGTTCAATGACTGCGTTTAATGCTACCGGTCTTGCAAAGTGGAAAGCCGATGACTTTTCACCCGTACTTTCAAAATTCGGAGTTATTCCCAAAGAATACGCCGATAAATATTCAAGCAACCATGTAGGCGGTATCAGCTATTACAACGGTCTCATCTATGCCGCTGTCGAAAACAAAGGCAAAACTCAGCCGTTGGTCGTAACATATGACTGCGAAACGCTCGAATACGTCAACGTGTATGAAATTTCGAACGAAATTCTTCCAAACGGTATCCCTTGGTGTGCCGTTGACGCTCAAAACGGTTATCTTTATTGCTCACCGTTCAGAGATGTGACGAAAATAGCCGCATTCGACCTTGAAACTATGGTATTTTCCCATTACATAGAACTCTCGGAAGAAATCACGCATATACAAGGCGGCGAAGTGTATGAAAATCTTCTGTACCTCTCATGTGATGACGGAGATAAAACCGACACGGTACGCTGTGTAAACGTTTTCACGGGTGAGACAACTCTCCTCTTTGAACGCACGTTGCCCGGTTTAGCCGGAAACGAAGCTGAAGGAATGACCGTCTACCCGATGGCTGACGGCTCACTGTACCACATCATAGACTACGATAAGACAGTCGGCATTTATATAAGACACTACGCACCTGCCGTTTAAAAAATTTCACTTCAAGTTCAACGCCCTTACCTGTACTAAACAAGTGAGGGCGTTATTTATTTTTGACTTTGCAGTTTACCGAAAGTTTATGTATTGCTTTTACTTTCAAAAGTTGGTATAATACACAAAATACAGGCATCGGTCAATTTTCGAACCGTTTCACCTGTATAAAAATCACCTTTCGGTGTACTGAAGGAGAAAATCATGGACAGAAAAATTTATAACGAATATGTTGCGATTTTAAAAGAAGAACTTGTACCGGCGATGGGTTGCACAGAGCCGATTTCAATAGCGTATGCGGCGGCTAAAGCGAGGAAAACTCTCGGCTGTATGCCCGAAAAAGTCAGAATTGAGGCAAGTCCCAATATAATCAAAAACGTCAAAAGCGTTATAGTCCCGAACACAGGCTCATTAAGAGGAATAAATGCGGCTGCTATCGCAGGTATCGTCGCAGGTCAGGCTGACGACGAACTTCAGGTTCTAAGCTGTGTAACTTCCGAACAAATAGAGGAAATATCGTCATATCTCGAAACCGTCGACTGCTCTTTCACTTCTTCCGACAACGGATTTATTTTTTATATTTCCATTGAAGCGAGTGCAGGAGAACATTCGGCTTATGTCGAAATTGCGGGCGAACACACCAATGTTATCTGTATCAAAAAAGACGGCGAGACGATTTTTAAGCGTGACTTTGCCCAAGAAGAAAGTCCGTACAGAACAGACCGTTCGCTTTTGAACATTCACGACATAGTCGAATTCGCAAATACCGCCGACATTAAAGATATTAAAGACGTCATATCAAGACAGATAGAATACAACACCGCCATAGCCGAAGAAGGACTTCGCAACAACTGGGGCGCAAGCATAGGAACGGTACTTTTACGCTCTTACGGTAACACTGTTCACAACAGAGCCAAAGCCTACGCCGCCGCAGGTTCGGACGCAAGAATGAGCGGTTGCGAAATGCCGGTCGTCATCAACTCCGGTAGCGGAAACCAAGGACTTACCACTTCCCTACCCGTTATCGTGTATGCAAAAGAACTCGGCGTATCCGAAGAAATGATGTACAGGGCGCTTCTCGTCTCAAACCTTGTAACCATTCATCTTAAAACGGGCATAGGGCCGCTTTCGGCTTATTGCGGAGCTACAAGTGCAGGTTGCGGTGCAGGCGCAGGCGTTACATATCTTTACGGCGGAGGAGAAAAAGAAATTGCCCACACCGTAGTCAACGCCCTTGCGATAAATTCGGGTATGATATGTGACGGTGCAAAACCGAGCTGTGCGGCAAAAATTGCCTCGGCAGTCGAAGCAGGTCTGCTCGGTATGCAAATGTATAATCACGGAAAAGAATTCCTCGGTGGCGAAGGAATCATCGTCAAGGGTGTCGAAAACACGATAAAAAGTATAGGCGAACTCGCCCGTGACGGAATGAGAGAAACAGACAAGCTCATCATACGCATGATGACCGAGATAAGATAAGTTAATTACATATTTATATATCTAACAGCCTTTGCTTTGCGAGGCTGTTAGATTTGTTATATGGGCGGCGAAGCCGCCTTATCGGGCGCAGTAGCGAAGCGAGTGCCCGTGCGTAAATCAGGGGTTCGATGCCCCTGATTTACGCCGAAAGGTCGGATACAGAAAAAGTTAAGACTTTAAGCTGACGAAAGTCGAACCCGATACGCCCAAAGCACAACATTTCACTTTCTCTCGAACATTTTTTGCCTTGAAATACGTCAGTATTCCTTCGGCAAAGAAATGC
>CAZBXS010000052.1:0-8599 GCA_964495955.1 uncultured Faecalibacterium sp. | reverse complement strand
TTTCAAGACGTGACGCTCTTATCGAGATCGAAGGACTTGTTCCCGAAGACAACGGCGAGGAAGCTCCGAGAAGACCGAGAAACAACAGAAACAACGGTCGTGGCAGAAGAAATTACGACTGATAAATTAAGCTGAAAATAAGAAACGGCAGTCATCGAAAGTGACTGCCGTTTTATTGGTTCTTCCACTAAGTCTTTCACAAATTCCGCCATTTTCAGCTTACCACTTTGCCGAGTTACCCACTTTACTTCACTCACACCGCCAACAGCTCCTCATACCCCACGCTGAGTACCTTGGAAATGGCTATAAGCTCAATGTCGGTGACAAAACGCTTTCCGCATTCGATGCGCTGTATTGCGTTTTTGTCGACATCGAGACCGCCGAGTTGAAGCATGTCGGCTAATTGCCGTTGTGACAGCTTCATGTTTTTTCTGAACTTTGCGACATTTTTTCCGCAAATGTTGTTTAATCCGTCTGTAGATTTGTTTATAAACATAAAAAACTCCAAAATTGACATTTAGTGCTTGTCATTATTAAAATTATATGTTATAATCCAAATAATATGACATTCACTAAATGTCAAAAGGAGGATTACCTATGGATAATAACGAAACTGTAGCACAGGTGGAAAAAACTAAGAAGAAAAAGAAGAAGCTGTGGATAATTTTGGCGGTAGTCGCTGTCTTGATCATCGCCGTTATCGGCTCATCGGGAAGTTCCGAGCCGACTGTCGACACGCCCGACGGTCAGAACACATCTTCACACAGTGACTCGTCAAAAAGTACAGGCGACGAAACACAGGATGCCACCAAGCAAATTAAGGTCGGTTCGAGCGTGACAGACGACGAACTGAAAATCACCTTTACCGAAAGTGATGCAAACTTCACCGATTACAGCAAATACGCAAGCGTAACAAAAGGTTGCAAGGTGATAAGAGTGGCTTTTACATTTGAAAACATTTCGAGTACAGATGAATTTCTTAACGGATTCGAATGTTATGCTGACGGCGAAAAGTGCGAGAACTTCTATTCAGTTGACGATTACAGCAGTCCGACGCTTGAATCGGTATCACCCGGAAGAAAATTTTCGGCTGTTGTCTATTATGAAGTACCGAAAGACGCAAAAGAAATCGAACTTGAATACGAGAGCGATTCGTGGTCGTCTGAAAAGTACATCTTTATTGTCGAATAAAAGCACAAACGTGAATGTTATATTGCGAAACCGACTGTCTTTGCAGTCGGTTTTGTTTTCACATGTTTCGTTTTTTCATTGATTTTTTACTAATATTGTGATAAAATTTACCCACAGATAATACAATGGAGGTATTGTTATGAAGAATATATCCAAAAAGATAATTTCCGCCGTTTTGGTACTTGCGATGCTGTTCGCTTTTGCCATGACGCCGTTTGCGGCATACGTTGACGATACGGACTTTTTCCGAATTTCATGTACAGTCAACGGCGATGCGAAAACGCAGCGTGGCTTCTGTTGGTACACGAAAACCGACGGTGCAACAAAAGTCAACCTGTACAAAAACGGAATTGACGTCACCGATACGCTCACTTTCAGTGGTGAAACGTCAAAAGAGTGGGAAGGCTACTACATGCACAAAGTTGTAGTTTCGGGTCTCGAAGCCGGAACGCAGTACACCTACAAAGTCGGCGACGGAAACGCATGGAGCAAAACCGGCTCGTTCACAACCGATGACGGCGACAGCCAAGTCAACGCTATTGTTTTTGCCGATGTACAGGCAGGTTCACTCGAAAACTTCAAAATCGGTGCAAGAGCGGTACTCGCCGCAAATGAAAAAATCGGTGCCGATCTCGATTTCGCTGTAAATCTCGGCGACTTCACCAACGACAGCGACAACGAAGAATGGAACTACTACGCCGAAGCGTTCGACGATATTAACCTCGGAGCTACTCTCGTTCCCGTAGCCGGAAATCACGATGGTCTCGGAAAATATCATTGGTTCAACAATATGTTCTGCCTTGATACCTCAAACAGCGTCCAGAACATCAACGGCGTGAACTACTCCTACGATTACGGCAATGCCCACTTTGCGGTACTTAATACGAATGATATGCTCTCGGTCTCCGATGCTCAGCTTAAATGGCTCGAAAACGATATGAACTCATCGTCTGCCGACTGGAAAATCGTTTTGATGCACAAAACGCCCTACACGCTCGGAAAAGACGGAAAGTGGCCCGACGCTATGTACTTGCAGGACGCTTTGACAGCCGTTTGCGACAAGTGCGATGTCGACCTTGTTCTTTCAGGTCACGACCACCAATACCTCAGAACAAAACAGCTGAAAGCCAACGAAGTTGTCTCAGACGGTACAACTTATGTCCTCTGCGGAACGGCAGGCTCAAAGAGATACGAAGTCAGACCCTTTGCAGTCGATAACTTCACAAAGAAAGAATTTATCAACACAATGGTTTCGCAAAAGGACGGTCACTACTTTGACGGCAACGACTTCGACTCGCAGTCCGACGACTACCTTGGCTCATGCTTCAACACGCTGAAAATTGACGGCGGAAAGCTCGAATTCAATTCTTACATAATAGCGGACGACAGCGAAAACGTAACCCTCATTGACTCGTTCACTCTCGAAAAAAATACAGGCGAAGGCTCATCGACATTCGACGGTGACAACTCGACCGACATTTTCGACTACGCGAGCGGCGCAATCGGAACGGTTACACAGCTTTTGACTTACATAATCACAAAGTGGCTACCGAGAGTTATTAAGGCTCTGCCCGAAATTCTGGTCAGCTATTTTGTCAACGATGTATTTTAAATTTCAATAAACAACGACCTCACGGTGGATGCTGTGAGGTCAAATTTTTTTCGCTACAGGTGAAATATTTTGAAAAATTTTTTGACTTAATATATGGAAAGTGAGGTGCTGAATTTGGACGACGAGAGGATAATCGAGCTGTTTTTTGAAAGAGACGAGACTGCGCTTGAAATGGTTTTCGAAAAATATATGAAAGTAATTTCGAAAATCGAAGGCAATCTTCTAGACAGGAAAGAGGATGTCGAGGAGTGCACAAGCTCTGTGATGATGACGCTGTGGGAGCAGATACCTCCCGACAGACCGAAAAATCTGTGTGCCTACGCGTGCAAAATCGCCAAAAGACAAGCGATAAACAAGCTCAAATACAGCACCGCCGAAAAGCGAAGCGCTAACCTCACTCTTTCACTGTCGGAGCTTGAAGAATGTCTGCCGGCGCGGCAAACGGCGGAAAACGAAGCGGATATGAAGGTGCTGACAGGACTTTTGAATAAGTTTTTGCTCTCACAGTCGGAAACCGACCGCAATATTTTTGTCAGACGTTACTGGTACACCGACAGCTTGAGCGATATTTCGAAAATGTACTCAATTAACGAGCGCACCGTTTCGACGAGACTTTTCAGAATGAGGAAGAAGCTTAAATCCTATTTAGAAAAAGAGGGCTATATTTATGAATGAATTTTACCTGTACGAAGCGATAAATGAAATCGACGACGAATTGATAATTCAAGCCGACAAAAAGAAAAATCATAATAAAATATGGCGGTATGCGGCGGTTTTTGCCGTGATTTTTTCACTTGCCGTCTCTGCGTTCGCTGTAAATAATCTGACCGAAAAGACAACGCCGACAGCCTCCGACGAGAGCACAAAGGCACCGATTACATCGGGTGAAAATGTACCAGAAAAGACAGACAGTCTAAAGGGCTTTCCAAAGGCGGATTATGACGACTACGGAGAGGACGGACTGGAAGAACCCGATGTCATAGTTGAAAATGTGATTTACAGACATATTAGCAAAAAAGCGGGGGTATCACTCGAAAACGAAAAGATACCCTCGGACGCTTTGGGGGATTATGTCGGAGAAATAGCCGAGCTGACAGAAGAAAACGGCTATGACAGCTCGCTTTTCAAGGTGTCGTCACATTCTCCGAAGCTTGTCGGCGCGAAGGTGTATTACTATCTCCCGACGGAGAATGAAGCGGTGCTGGCGGTGGTTTCAGACAGCGCAACACAGTTGTTTACTGCTGTCGGTTTCACATCGGGCAACAGTGATAATTACTTCAAAAAAATGTTCGAGCTTTACGGCGTGAAGTCGGCGTCTGATATAAAATCGATTGAATGTGACATTTGGAAAGGGGACTACGACAGCGAAAATACAGCTGTTATCGAAAAAACGAGTATCACATCAAAAGAAAATATAGAAATCATTTTTGATGTACTTTTGAACGGTGAACAGTCGGAAAATCAGGATATTTCCGTCAACGATCCCTATTCCGTCACAATGGAACTTTGCCTGTCAAACGGACTTATCGTCGGAGAAAACGGCTCTATATCGTATATGCCCTACAATTCGACAGGTCATATATCCTGTAAAGGGATAATAACCGCCGAAGAAAACGAAAAGCTCAAAGCGGTATTTTCAATTTCATGAAGCGGATAATTTCAATTTTCCTTTGCGGCGTGTTTTTGTTGACACTTTGCTCGTGCAAAAACGAAGGTGCTAACGAGCAAGAGCTTGAGAGCGCAACAACGGCTTCCCAACCGACATCAACCGCCGACACTAGCGAAAAAAGAAACTTAAAAATAACCGTCCGTTTCAAATCGGCGATGCTCTACTGTGTCGATACAAACGAAGTTATGTACGAGTATAACGCACACAAAAAGGTAGCACCTGCGTCACTTGCAAAATTACTAACAGCAATAGTCACCCTTGAAAATGTCTCAGCCGATACAGTATTCACAGTCGGAGACGAACAAAGTCTCGTACACGCAAATTCCAGTTTATGTTTGATACGAAAAGGGCACAGACTTAAGGTTTATGATTTACTGACGGGAATGTTAGTCGCTTCCGGAAATGACGCCGCCTACGCAGTGGCGGTAAACGTCGCACGCACCCTGTCGGACGGAAAACTTTCGCCTGTATCGGCAACGGAAAAATTTGTCGAAGAAATGATGAAAAAAGCGGAAGAAATCGGACTTAAAGACAGCCGATTTACTTCTCCGGACGGCTGGGACGACGAAAACGCCTACACCTCGGCTTACGATATGCTATTGCTTTCAAAATATGCGCTGTCCGTACCCGAAATCGCACAAATCGTGTCGTACAGTGAAAAGTACACCGTATTCGCATCGGGAGAGAACATAACATGGAAAAGCACGAACAAATTGCTCGACCGAGAAAGTGAATATTATTCGAAATACGCAATAGGCACAAAAACCGGAACAACAAAATCGGCAGGTAACTGCCTAAGTGCAGCGTTTACAAAGAACGGCAGGACATACATAGCCGTAATAATGGGCAGTGAAACCGACGCCGATCGCTACAAAACGGCACTTGAAATGATACAGTCGGTGTAGGTTTTATGGGAAAATTATGATATGTGGCGAATTTTGACGTTGAACGGCAGAAACGGCGTTTGTGATTTTATCTCTCAGTATTAAGAAATCGAAATATAATAATTGAACTTTCGACAGTTTCATAACCAAGACCGAGGGTGTCGACGCTATAGGTTTGGCTTTAATTCTTCTGCAATGCAGTGAAGTTGATACAGCGCCCTACAAACGCAACTTAGGGGCATCGAACCCCTAAGTTGCGTGCGTGCACTTTTTTCGCTACTGTGCACGCATTTTGGTGTTAGTTTGTAGGTAGTAGGTAGTCAGCAGTAGGCTGTAACGGCATAATCCCAACAGTCGACACAGCAGGTGATTTTCTACGAACTTCCGCTACCATAGTAAGTCGACCGCTACGGTAGCGAACTTTTGCTAATACCGACTTCCTGCAAAAAACACCCCACTCCCCCACCACCCCGTACTAACCAACCCAAAATCGCCCAAACGCAAAACCTCGCCCTTTCGGACGAGGTCTGTTATTTTTACTGTACTATTACGCAAACTTATTTAATTTTCTTCACCTTTTCGGTAGCCTTGAGAAGTGCCGGGCCTACTATAGCGCAGGTTATGACCTCACACAAGGCGTTCAGACCGAAGATCGTTACCGCAGCAGCGAAAAGATTATCGGCACCGACGGATTGCGACAAATTCACAATATATTCGCTTTTTCCGAAGAATATGAAAGTCAGCGGTACAAATATAAGAGTATTCGTAAGCGGAGCCAAAACGCTGACGAGGGGATAGGTGAGTGCTTTTTTGAAACTGTGCTTTTCACAAAGTTCATATACACCGCCCGAAATCAATCCCATCAAAATTCTCGGTAGCATACATAAAATAAAAGTCAGAACCGGGTTTATCGCTAAAAGTGCCGCTCCGAAAGCGCTCATTCCGAAGCACTGGATAAAGCTCGTTATGCCGAAGACAGTGCTGAGAATAAGTCCGCCTTTTAAGCCGGTGAAACCGACGCCGATTATTACCGGAAGGCTCATCAGCGTTATCTCGACGATGCCGAGTTTGATGTACCCCAAAGGCGTGAACGCCATAACAGCCATTATCGCAATGAGAATTGAGTATGTGACCGTGGTTCTGAGTTTTGATGTGTTATTCATTTTAAATTACCTCCTTGCTGTTGCCCATATAGGTGCAACGCTAAAACATGTCTCACATGAGACGATTACGACTTGCGGTTTTTCTCGTATATCACCCGAAGTCCGTGTAAGAGCAGGGTGTCGTCATGGATTATTTTTTCCCTGCAATGTTCGACTATGCAGTTGCTAAAGCCGCCCGTTGCTACAACCGACGCCACATCGGGTACTTCGTCACGAAAACGTTGTATCATGCCGTCTACCATAGCCGCCGAGCCGAAGATTATCCCCGATTGCATACAGTCCACTGTGTTTGTACCGATGGCTTTTTTCGGCGCTGTCAGTGAAATGAACGGAAGTTGCGACGCATTTTGTGAAAGTGCGTTGAGTGAAACCGAAACGCCCGGAGCGATCATTCCGCCACGGTAACTGCCGTCTTTTCCGACTACGCTGATTTTGCTTGCCGTTCCGAGATCGACTATGAAACAGGGGAGGGGGTACTTGTCAATGGCTGCCACTGCGCCTACCAAGAGATCCGCACCGAGTTGTCCCGGATTGTCGATTAGAATGTTCACACCTGTTTTGATACCCGGGCCGACTTCTAATGGGTCTGTACCTGTCACAAGTGAGACAGTTTTCGAAACGGTTGCCGTTAATTCCGGTACGACCGAACTGATAATGCTGCCCGAAAACGATTCTGCTGATGCACCGTTTAGCTTGAAAATTTGTTTCAGCTCGATTGCGTACTGGTCAGCGGTCTTTCCCCTGATGGTTGAAAGCCTCGACACAAATCGCAGTTCATCTCCTTCGAAAGCGCCTATCGTGATGTTCGTGTTGCCCATGTCAACGGTTAAAAGCAATGTTATCACCTCTTTCAAATATAGTACTTTCAGTATAACCTTTAAACCGTAAAAAGTCAATAGTAGCGAATACTTGCGTATTTTCGGTGTTTGTGATATTATTTTGTACAGGCGAACGGGTGGGGTGCCGGGGCGTAGGGGCGGCAAGCGAATGTGGAGTGGTGCACCGTGCGCTTGCCGAAGGCAAAGTGCTAAGGTGTGCCCGAACATTCGCTTATATAGAGGAAGAAACCGGATTTCAGCCGTGAAATTGAAAAGAGGAATGACAATGATTTGTAACGCCTGTCCGAGAGAGTGCTCGGTCGACAGAAAAGTAAAAAAAGGCGCTTGCGGTATGCCCGAAGAATTCGTCGTCGCAAGAGCGGCACGGCACGATTGGGAAGAACCTTGTATCAGCGGAAAAAACGGCTCAGGAACAGTCTTTTTCTCAGGTTGCAGTCTCGGCTGTGTTTTCTGCCAGAACAAAGAAATCAGTACAGACGGCTTCGGCAAAAAGATAACCGACGAACGCCTTGTCGAAATTTTCGACGAACTCGTTTCACAAGGCGTACATAACATCAACTTGGTAAACCCCACGCATTACGCCGAACGGCTCGCACGTGTCTTGAAAGAACACAAGCCGAAAGTTCCCGTTGTATACAACAGCGGTGGGTACGAGAAAGTCGAAACTTTGAGAAAATTGGACGGTCTTATAGACATATATTTACCCGACCTTAAGTATATTTCTCCCGACAGAAGTGCAAAATATTCATTGGCACAAAATTATTTCGATTACGCCGCACCGGCTATAAAAGAGATGATACGCCAAACGGGAAAAGCCGTTTTCGACAGCGACGGAATAATGCAAAAGGGTACTGTGATCCGACATCTGATATTGCCGAAAAATACAAATCAAAGTATCAAAATAATCGAATGGCTCGCCGAAAATGTCCCACTCGATACATATATCAGCCTAATGTCACAATATACCCCGGTTGTACACAGTGACAAGTACCCCGAACTTAACCGCCCGATAACCGAAAGGGAGTACGATAAAGTCCTCACGGCACTCGAAAACAGCGGTTTTGAAAATTACTTTGTACAGCAACTTCTTTCATCAAGCGACGGATATATTCCACAATTTGACCTTAGCGGAGTATAAATTCATTTTGCGGTTGTTGACAAGCCGAGCGACAAGGAGTATAATAAGCGCATAAAATAAAAAAGGAGTAATAACTATGCCATTAGTAACAACTAAAAAAATG
>CAZBXS010000051.1:0-8644 GCA_964495955.1 uncultured Faecalibacterium sp. | reverse complement strand
TAGGCGAAATGGGACTTGTCGACTCTCTTTCAAAGCATAATACATACATCAGCCACTGGAATGTACCCGAAGGAATGACGGCTGACGAAGTGATGAAACAGGCAATGAGTACAGATGTATATTTGCTCAGTGCAAACGGTGCGAGCGAAACGGGCGAACTTGTCAACATTGACGGTACAGGCAACAGAGTTGCGGCGTCGCTTTTCGGACATAAAAAAGTGTATTTCATTTTGGGCGTAAATAAGTTTGCACCCGATCTTGAGGGAGCAATTCACAGAGCAAGAAACATCGCTTCGCCTCTTAACGCAAAGCGTCTGGGCAAAAACACGCCCTGTGCGGTAAAAGGTGACAAGTGCTACAACTGCAATAGTCCCGAACGTATCTGCAAGGCGATGAGTATTCATTTTGAAAGCGTCAAAAGCTGTGAAAGCGAAATTGTCATAGTCGGAGAAAAACTCGGATTTTAATTTGTACAAATTAGCTTGAAATTAACGTAAATTTAAAAAATCCTCCCTGCATTGCCTGTGGGGAGGATTTACAATTTATATAAAGCTGACTGAATTAAACCCTTTTTCGAAAGTCCAATATATTTCGTCAGTTTAAGCAGAAGATGGCAAACGACTGCACCGACCAAATCAGATCTGTACCTGCCAATCGGTACAGCCTTTCGGTTTTCACTAAAACCGACTTAAATCAGCGGGCGGTGTCTTTGGCACCCCACTCGCTGACGCTCGGAGGTACACAAAGCCACCGCATTACGCTCGCTTCGCTCGCTGCTATCCGACAACCTTAAGCACAAGAGCACAAACGACTGCACCGACCAAAGCCGCAACGCCTATTTTGACAGCGTCAAGTATCACCGTTCGGCGACTTTTCTTGCTCGGTGGGGGCAGGGTAGTGGAATTTGCTATCTTTCCCGCACGCTCACGGATTTTTCCTTCGCTGACGAATGAATATTCGGGTTTTACGAAGAATATTATTCTTTCGAAATATTCGCATGTCGTATCGTTGACCTCAACGACCTGATGATTAACTCCTTTTATCATACACTTTTCTCCCAATGAATTTTTTCTTTAATATTTTAGCCACTGTCTACATTTTTATGCCGAAAAATATATCGTCATAAATCGGTATTTGCCTGTTTTTTCGACAAAAAGGGGGTATACAAAAATTATAGATTGTGTTATAATTTAATGTAATTATATATAGGTACAAGTGGTGGTGTGATGAAATTAAAGGAAATTAACGGCGGTGTCGCACTTGAAAATGTCGAATGCCTCGATATACCCCTGTGTCTTGACTGCGGTCAGGCGTTTAGATTTTTTGAAGAAGCCGACGGAACGTTTCACGGCGTCGTACAAGGTGAAATTTTAGACGTCAAACGCACCGAAAACGGTTATTTTTTCGAGCACACAAGCATAGATAAATTTAAAAACTTGTGGAAAAATTACTTTGACCTTGAACGAGATTATGCGAAAATTTGCCAATCGTTCGACGATGAAAATTTGAAAAAAGCCACCGAAGAATTTTACGGAATTCGCATTTTACGCCAAGAACCGTGGGAGGCGCTGTGCTCGTTCATCATTTCCCAAAATAACAATATTCCACGAATTAAAGGCATTGTCGAACGCCTTTGCGAAAATTTCGGTGAAAAATTGAGTGAGCGTGACTTTTCGTTTCCGTCTTTTGAAGTACTTGCCGACATGAGCGTTGATGACCTTTCGCCTTTAAGAGCCGGCTTTCGTTCCAAGTACATCTTAGATGCGGCGAAAAAAGTAAAAAGCGGTGAAGTCAGGCTTTACGACTTGTACAACGCACCGATGGACGAAGCAAGACAGGAGCTTATGAAAATTAAGGGTGTCGGAGCGAAAGTAGCCGAATGCACACTTCTTTACGGTTTGGGTAGAGTAGAGGCTTTCCCCGTCGACGTCTGGGTCAAGAGAATAATGAGCGAAATGTACCCCGACGGATTACCCGAATGTACTTTAGGCGTAGAGGGAATAGCACAGCAATATCTGTTCCATTGGAGACGGAAATCGAAGGAGTTTTTGAACGATGACGAAAAAGCAAAGAGCACTTTGTGCTCTCTCGGCGCTTAAAGAAAAGTACCCCGAAGCGATATGCTCCCTAAATGCGTCGAACCCTCTTGAATTATTGATAGCGACAAGACTGTCGGCTCAGTGCACGGACGCGAGAGTAAATCTCGTCACACCTGTACTTTTCGAAAAATACAAAACCTTGGACGACTACTGCAACGCCGATGTCAAAGAAGTCGAAGAAATAATCCGTTCCTGCGGATTTTATAAAACAAAAGCCAAAGACATAGTTTCTATGGCGATAAAGATAAGAGACGAGTTTTCGGGTGAAGTCCCCGACAGCATAGAAAAACTGACAAGTCTTGACGGTGTCGGACGAAAAACTGCCAACTTGATAATGGGCGATGTCTATAAACAACCGGCAGTCGTAGCCGATACGCATTTGATAAGAATAACGAATTTGTTAGGCTTAGTCAGTACGAAAGACCCGAAAAAAGTCGAATTCGAACTTAAAAAAATATTACCCCCGGAAGAAAGCAACGACTTTTGCCACAGATGCGTGCTTTTCGGCAGGGAAATTTGTGTGGCAAGAAGACCCAAGTGCGAAATTTGCCCTATGAAAGAATTTTGCAAGGCGGCTGAAAAAAGTAAATAATGCCAACGGCGTTAAAATAAAGAAAACATAAAGGATGGATGCAAGTGGACAGCGAAAAGAAAAAACAGTTAGGCGAAAAGGTCAAAAAGGCTATAGGCGTTAAGGGCGATTTCAAAACGGCGATACTGCCGATGATGAACTACAGCTTTTCGAATATAGCGATGAGCGGTTCGGGATATATCGTCAGCATGTACTTTACGATATTCTTGACGGATGTCGTCAATTTTGACCTGAAAACAGCGGGTATAATCGTTATGATAGCGACGCTCTGGGACGCAATAACAGACCCCGTAATGGGCGTTATAACCGACAGAACACGCTCGAAATACGGTAAGCACAGACGCTATTTTTTGTGGGGACTTCCCGTACTTTTGGTGTCTTATGCTTTGATGTGGAACACATTCGGAGTTTTCGACGGACAGGCGGGAAAAACAAAGGCGATGATATATTTCACCGCGATGTTTATGCTTTACAAAACAGCCTACACGATAATCGACGTTCCGCATACGGCTATGCTCCCCGAGCTTGCTCCGGAATATAACCTGAGGACACAGTACACCTCAATGGGCTACATTTTCAATTCCTGCGGAATGATACCGGCTTATGCGATAACCCTTATAGTTTTAGCGGCATTCGGCTCAAGTGACACCTTGACGAGAAATTCACAGACGCCTTTTGCCGTCGTCGGCTTAGTCCTTGCGGTTTTGTTCTCTGTGGCGGTCTACTTCACCTTCAAGCTTACAAAGGAGCCGAGCTCCTTAGATATGCAGGTGCCGAAGCTTGATCTTAAATACATAATAAACGAATACGTTTACGTATTTAAAAACCGCTCCTTCAGACAGTATTTCTTTATGAGCCTTGCATATCAGTTTGCAACCGGCTTCTACCTTACATCGAAGGTTTTTTACATAAAGTATCTTGCCAATCAGTACGCGATGTACCCGATATTCAATATCGTCGCGGGTGTCGCGGAGTCGGCGGCATTCCCGCTTAACTACGCACTGACTATGAAGTACGGAAAGAAAAAGTGCGGTGCTATCGTAACTCCGATAATGATAATAGGTCTCGGAATAGGTCTTTTCATGGGAAGAAGTACAGGCGGTGCCGGCTCTGTTATATGGGCAGTGCTTATGATGCTGAGTATGATACTTTATCCGTTCGGTATGAGCGGTCTCGGCTTTGTTTGCAACAACATTTTCCCCGACCTTACCGACGTTGACGAGGTTATCACCGGCAGAAGACGCGAGGGCGTTATTTCAACCTTCAGCACTCTCATCAAAAAGAGCGCTTCAGGTATTATGGCGGCGCTTGTTACGTTCATAATGCAGTCGTTCGGTCTTGTCACCGGAACTGTAGTACAGGAATACGAAGCGTCAAACGGAACACTTTATCCTCAAACTAACTCGGCACTGTGGGGCGTCAGAATTTGCGTTGCGGTAATTCCGATAGTCGCAACCCTTTTAGCTCTCCTGCTTTTGAGAAACTTCAAGATGTCAAAGCCCGACCACGAGATGATAAGAGCCGCAATAGCTACAAAGCGCGAATACGGCTCGGTCGAGCTGACTGAAGAAGAAATAAAGTGCTGTGAAGAAATTTCCGGTCAGAAGTACGAGACAACGTGGCTGGGACAAAACAACCCCGTAGGAAACGGCAACAGACTTGAAAGAAACGAAAACGGAGAATTTACCATTCTTGCGATGATCGAGGAAAGAAACGCACAGGCAGTTAAAAGCGAATAATAACGATAGGAGTTAAGAAAATGAAAAAGTTTCTCTTTTATTTTTGGCAATGGACGTGGGGCTTTACCGTCAATTTAGTCGGCGGCATAGTGTATCTCGTCTGTACGAAGATTTTGAAGTATGACAGCGATAAGGTCGGCTATTCGCACATAGTGCTTATGCCGTGGAATCAGGGCGGTCTGTCGCTTGGCACCTTCATCTTTATGAGAAAGGATCACCCCAACAAGGACTGGGCTTACAACACGAGAATACACGAATACGGTCACACCTGGCAGTGCCTTCTTTTAGGTCCGCTGTACTGGATAGTTATAGCTCTCCCGTCAGCCATTTGGTGCAACTGCTTCGCGGGGTACAGAAAGAAGAACAATGTTTCCTATTACAAGCTCTACTGTGAAAGCTGGGCGAACAACTGGGGACAAAAAGCTACCGGACTTAAAATGAAAATCGAAGACTAAATCAAATATCACCGCCGACACAGCTAACGCTGTGTCGGCGCGGGAACGGTGAAGAAAAAATGAAAAAAAGAGCGATATCATTGATTTTGACAATTACAGCGGTGCTTTTACTCTTGACATCGTGCGGTAGCGAAGCGACCGAGGGCGGCAGTTTTACAACGCCGATAGATAACGACCCTGTCTACCTCGACCCGCAGATAGCAACCGATAAGGGCGCGCTGTCTATTATAAATAACTGCTTCGAAGGCTTAGTGCGTATGAATGAAAACGGCGAGATAATTCCCGGCGTCGCAACGGACTGGAGAGTCTCGAAGGACGGACTTACATATACATTTAACCTAAGACACGACGCTAAATGGTTTGTCACGAAAAGTGCGGGCAAGACAATAGGCGAGGACTACGAAACCTCGTTCGACACGTCTTTGACAGCAGACGATTTCATATACGCTTTAAGGCGTGCCGTCTCGAAAAACACAAACTCACAAAATGCCGATAAGCTTCTTTGTATCAAAAACGCACGGGAGATAAACAAAGGCAAAATGTCTTCTTCAAAGCTCGGCGTCAAAAAAAGCGGTGACTACAAATTAAAAATCACCCTCGATTATCCGAGTGACGATTTTTTGGCTGTACTTACGACTGCTGTCGCTATGCCGTGTAACGAAGAATTTTTTGAACTTACTTCGGGACGCTACGGACTTTCGACTTCTTATCTCATATATAACGGCCCGTTCTATATGAGCAGTTGGAACGAAAACACTTCCGTAACAATCAAGAAAAACGAAAGCTATGCCGGCGAAAATACGGCGAAACCTGCGAGTGTATTTTTCTCGGTGAATACCGAAAGCGAAACGAGAGCGAAGAAAGTTACGTCGGGTACATACGATTTTGCCCCCTTGACATTCAGCCAGTACAGCAGTATAAAAGACGACTCTTCCGCCGTCTTCACTTCATCTCAAAATACGTTGTGGGCGCTTATCTTTAACTGTAAAGACAGCGATATGTCAAACCTCGATTTAAGACGGGCGATTTGCTACGGCTTTGACAAAAGCCTTATGGAAAAAAGCGAATACATGACCGAAAGCGCAAGCGGAGTACTTCCGACGTCGATAATGCTTTCGGGCGGTGCGTACAGAGATAAATCCGGCGAAGTCAAGTCGCCGAGCTATAACGCAAAAAAAGCGGAAAAATATTGGGAAAACGCACTCGAAGAACTTGACAAAACCGGACTTAGCGTTACAATTAAATGTACACACGAACACGAAAATCAGCTTCGTGCCGTACTTCAAAATTTGCAAAAAACTTTCGGTATAACCTGTGACGCAAGAGTAAGCGTCGTCGAAGAAAGCGAACTTATCACTTCTGTAAAAAACGGCGATTACCAAATAGCATATGCACCGATAACCGCCGAAAGCGGTTTTGCGACAGACTTCCTAAAAGACAGAATATCCGAAATTACAAGATATGAAAACAGCGAGTACACCTCGTTAATAAAACAGGCACAAAAAGCCGATACTCAGCACAGAGCGAAATATCTCAAAAAAGCGGAAACTCACCTTGTTGAAAAATCGGTACTGCTTCCGGTGTTCTTTTCCGAAAGTTTTTATGCGACGAACGCCGAGTCGAAAGACATATATATTTCTTCTGCCGACGGTGCAGTCTGTTTCATAAACGCAATCAAACCCGAATAAAACAGTTATCAAACTGTCTCATATAATACAAATACAGAAAAGGAGCGAATAAAAATGAACGATATCCACGCTTTATATGATCTTTGGCTTGAAAAAGCGAAAGACGACAGCGACCTTAGTTTAGAGCTTGAAGCGATACAGGGTCAAGAGGACGAAATTTTAGACAGATTTTATAAAAATCTCGAATTCGGAACTGCCGGACTTCGAGGAGTAATAGGTGCGGGTACTAACAGAATGAATATCTACACCGTCAATCAGGCAACGCAGGGGCTTGCGGATTACCTCAACAGCGAATTTGAAAATCCGTCGGTCGCTATCGCTTACGATTCACGAATCAAATCCGATGTTTTCGCCAAAAGTGCCGCAGAGGTTTTGGCTGCCAACGGAATAAAAGTTTGGTTCTATCCGAGGCTTGTACCGACGCCGATGCTTTCATTTGCCGTAAGACGTCTTAATTGCAGTTCGGGAATTATAATCACGGCAAGCCACAACCCGTCAAAGTACAACGGCTACAAGTGCTACGACCCGAACGGTTATCAAATGACAGACGGCGCAGCCGCTAAAACGTACGCTTTCATAGAAAATGTCGACATGTTCGAAGGCGTAAAAAAAGCCGATTTCGACAGTGCTTTGTCACAGGGCAAAATCGAATATGTACCCGAAGAAGTTTTCGAAGAATTCTATGAAAAAGTACTTTCGGCAAGCGTCTACGACTGCAAAGGAACCGACCTCAAAGTCATCTACACATCACTCAACGGAACGGGAAATTTGCCCGTACGGGAGATTTTGAACAGAAAGGGGATAGACAGCGTCAGAGTTGTCAAGGAGCAGGAACTTCCCGACGGAAACTTCCCGACCTGCCCGTTCCCGAACCCCGAAATTAAGCAGGCGTTTGAACTTGCGATAAAAATGGGCGAGGAAGAAAGTGCTGATTTGCTTCTTGCGACCGACCCCGACTGCGACAGAGTAGGCATCGCCGTAAACGACGGCGGAGAGTACAAACTCATGACAGGCAACGAAGTCGGAGTACTTTTGACCGAGTACCTCCTTTCAAGAAAGAAAAAGCAGGGGACACTTCCGAAAGACCCGATTGTTGTCAAGTCGTTCGTAACAACAGCACTTGTCGATGAAGTGGCGGCAAGCTATGGCGCTCAAACAAGAAGCCTGCTGACAGGTTTCAAGTACATCGGCGAACTCATCACACAGCTTGAAGAAAAGGGCGAGGCAGACCGCTTTGTAGTCGGAATGGAAGAAAGCTACGGCTACCTCTCCGGAACTCACGCAAGAGACAAAGACGCAGTTGTGGCATCAATGCTCATCTGCGAAATGGCGGCGTATTACAAAGCACAGGGCATTAGTCTGTACGAAAAAATGCAAAGCCTTTATAAACAGTACGGCATGTATCTCAACACACTTTTGAACTTCGGTTTCGAGGGTGCAAGCGGTATGCAAAAAATGAAAGACATGATGGACAGACTCAGAGCCGACGCACCGAAAACCGTAGCAGGCATGACGGTCGAAGCGGTATCCGACTATATGACAAGCAAGACAATATCTGTCTCAGACGGTACACAAACAGCTATCGACCTTCCGAAATCGAACGTCTTAGCTTATAAACTTCCGAACGGTAGTGGCGTTATCGTCAGACCGTCGGGCACAGAGCCGAAGATAAAAATTTATATCACCGCTAACGCCGACACAAGAGAAAACGCACAGAAATTGACGGACGCTATCGGGGCGGACATGAAAAAATACATGAACATTGATTGAGGTAAAAAGCCATGATGAACAAAAAGATGATAAAAATTATATGCATCGTTTTAGCTGCACTTATGGCACTTAGCTGTGTAGCGGTTCTGTTCCAAGTTTTCGCCGCCGAAGCCGTACCCACTCAGCCGGTCATGGGCGACAACGACGAAAGATTTGTAATTCCGATAGTCATTGCCGCCGTTGCGATAATAGTTGTGGCAGTCTGTTTGATGCTCCCGAAGATAAAGAAAAAGGACAGCGACGAGTAACTATAATAAAACATAATAAAAAGGCTCTATGTCAATAGTTGGGGTAAAGAGTT
>CAZBXS010000050.1:0-8776 GCA_964495955.1 uncultured Faecalibacterium sp. | reverse complement strand
CGCTCAGAACCTTTGAGACAGGGGAATAGCTCTTTATATCAACGACCATATCGGACACGGATAGAGCATTTCGTCCCGTGGCAAAATCGGATATTTCGGAAAAAAAGACGGCTGGAAAAACTTCGTCGAAGACTGTCATAAGCTCACCGAGATAGCCAAAAAAGAAAATCCCGGAAAACCGCTTGTTTTCTTCGGTCACAGTATGGGCTCATTTGTCGCAAGAGCATACTCTTTCAAATATGCTAACGACATCGCCGGTGCGGTATTTTGCGGTACATCGGGTGCAAATCCTCTGGCAAGCATAGGTGCGGGACTTGCTAAACTCATCGGTGCCGTAAAGGGCGATCACCACAGAAGCAAACTTATCGACAAAATGTCGTTCGGCTCGTACAACAAACGTTGCGAGGGTAGGACTAACTTCGACTGGCTGACAAGAGATCAGGATATCGTCGACAAGTATATAGCCGACGAAGACTGCGGTTTCCTGTTCACCGTCACAGGCTCACAGGATCTTATGGGTATTCTCGCATATGTTTCTACTAAAGAATGGTACAGCGGATTTAATAAAGATTTGCCCGTATATATCATAGCCGGTGCCGAAGACCCCGTCGGTGCGTACGGAAAAGGCGTCACTGAAGTCGCAGACGGTCTCAAAGCGGCAGGCGTAAAAGATGTTGCACTCAAACTTTATCCCGAATGTCGCCACGAGATACTCAACGAAAGCCGAGCTTTCGAAGAAGTAGCGCAAGACGTAGTCGACTTTGTATACAGAGTTTGCAAACTGTAAATGAGATCTGTTATAAACTATTTTCTGTCAATGCTCCCGTACGCCTTGATTGCGATCCCGTTTGCAATTCTTTGGCGAAAGGGGAGACAGCGTAAATTTAAAAAGTACTCGATTTCCACGACAAAAGAACACGAAGTTGTGTCGGTGCTTTTTGTAATGTTTATTTTCGCACTGGCGTCACAGACGGTCATACCCGAATTTTTTATAAACACCGACGGTGTGATAACGTTTAACAAAGGTTATGACAGAATAAATTTTGTACTCTTTAAGGAGATCGACCGAGCACTTAGCCAAGGCGGTTCGTTCTTCATTATTAACATCATCGGGAACATACTCGTTTTTGCACCGATAGCGTTCTACATCGCTTTGCTTTATAACAAGGCGAACATGCTAAAATGCGTATTGATTACAGCACTGTGTTCGGTGTTTGTCGAAATTTGTCAAATACCGCAGGACAGAGCGACGGACATAGATGATGTAATACTCAACACAATCGGCGGTTTTGTCGGATATATACTGTATTTGGCAGTCGAAAAACTTTTCCCGAAATTTACGCAAAGGTGTAAAATCGGAAAGCAATAAGGCGGTACTTCGCTTGCGAAACGGGCGGGGTGCCGGGGCGAAGGGGCGGCAGTGATGTGCGACGCACCTCGAGCGTGCGACGAAGGAGCGGTGCGAGAGCGTGCACGAGCACATCACTTCAGCAGAAACCGAGAAAAGCACAAAGTTACTCGTTAAATGCAAAGCAGTCCCAAGTCTGATATAAAAATCAATCTCTAATCTCAAAAAAGTAGGTTCTAAAAATGAAAACACTCAATTACAAGCATACAGTGGCGGCGTCGTTTATCGGCTACCTCGTACTTTCGATAACAGGCGTGTTTGTTCCGCTTTTGTTCGTCACATTCCAAAATGACTACGGTATTTCACTCGAGAAAACGACACTTTTGGTAACGCTCAATTTCTCAACACAGGTCGTTTTTGACCTCGTCGCACCGAAATTGATGAAATGGTTCGGTATTCGCCGTACCTGTATTGCGTCGCACTTGTTGACGGCGGCGGGACTTATGCTTTTGTCGGTCGTCCCCGATCTTTTTGAAGACAAATTCATCGGCATAGCAATTTGCGTTTTCCTGTACGCCGCAGGTGTCGCCGTAGAGGAAATCACCGTCAACATCATAGTCGAAGCGTGCCCGTCAGACTCAACAGCCGGTGCACTGAGCTTTTTACACTCCGGTTATTGCTGGGGCAGTGTATTGGTAGTCTTGGTATCGACCGTTTTCTTCAACATTTTCGGAACTCAAAGTTGGAAGATCCTCGCAGTTATTTGGGGCGTTATCCCGATTTTCAACGCTTTGTTCTTTACGAAAGTACCGATACCCGAACCGCAAGAAGCGGAAGTTCCCGCCAAAAAGCTCCTTTCGATGAAAACTTTCTGGATCATGCTTGTTTTGGTCGTACTGGCAGGTGCAAGCGAACAGTCAGTCGAGCAATGGGTGTCGACCTTCGCCGAAGCGTCGCTTAACGTTTCAAAATCTACGGGCGACCTTGCCGGAATACTTATGTTCTCTGTAATGATGGGTGTTGCACGTTTGATATTTGCGAAATTCAGCGTCAAACTTGACCTTAAAAAGACAATGATAGCAAGTCTTTCACTTTGTGCAGTCAGCTATCTTGTAATTACACTTTCTCCGTCGGCTGTACTGTCACTTATAGGCTGTGCCGTTTGCGGTCTTTCCGTCGGCATTCTCATGCCCGGTTCGTTCGGCTTGTCCGTCGGAAGTCTAAAGGGCGGTAACTTCCTTTTTGCACTCATGGCACTTTCCGGTGACCTCGGTTGTTCTCTCGGCCCAAGTGCAGTAGGTGCGGCATCGGGTCACTTCGACGGCGACTTGAATAAAGGAATACTCTGCGCTATTGTATTCCCCATTGCAATGCTCGGAATACTCATTGTAATGAAAGCGACAGACGGCAAAACAAAAGAAAAAGTACTGAAATAATATGTACAAATAAATCAATATTTTCCGAGACCGCCGATGCGAAGTACAACCACACTCCGCTTCGGCAGTCTCTTGTGTGAAAAGGGCATTTCTGCTTCGGTCGGCTCCCCGTGGGCGTTTAAGCCACCGACCGCAATTTCACTAAAGCGCACAAAGAAACACTCGGTTTCATCGGCTCGGCTGAACTAAATCAGCTATTACATAGTATGCCCGAAAGTGCCGACTTGACAGATGTTAATATCTGTCTTTATAATATTTCCCACACAGAGAATAAAATTCGAAAACTCACCGAAAGAGAGGAAAAATAAATGAAAAAAGTCATCGGATTGATTTTTGCCGACTCAATGGAATACGAACCGTTCGAAAAGTACGCAGAAAAATTTTCTCCCGAAAAGTCTCTACGCCACGGCAATGACAGCTTGGAATACACTGTCAAGTACTCGGAAAACGAAGCGAAAATAATAGCAGTCAAGTGCGGAATAGGAAAAGTCAACGCTTCAAGTGCTGCGGCGTTTCTCATCGGCGAAGACAAGGCAGATATCATAATGAACGCAGGACTTTCCGGCGCCGTCTCAAAGTTTCGCAGAGAAGACATGGTGATAGGTACAAGCTACATCGAATGTGACTTCGATTTGACTGCGATAGGTTACGACCTCGGCGTGAAAGCCGACGGTCAGAGATATCTCTATACAGCGGACGAAAAACTTCTTTCACTTGCAAGACAGATACCGTCGCTCAAAGAGGGGAAACTCGGTACAGGCGACATTTTCCTGACATCGAGCGAAAAGAAAGCGTTATATAAAGACGCATTTTCGATAAATGCGTTTGACATGGAAACAGCTGCGATAGCGGCAGTGTGCGACAAGAGCGAAGTCCCGTTCCTGTCGATAAGAAAAATAAGCGACGATGCAGACGATGCGGCAGTCGAGACTTACAGAGAAATGAACGAAAGACGTGAAGCGTGCCTGACGGAAGTTTTGGCGCAGATGATAGAGAAAATACTCGCTTGTTAAATTCGAAATTATTGTAATAGGTAGTTTGTTCGCCGAGACGGAGAAGTTGCGGACGAAGAACAAACTGACGGATAAAAGCGTGCGCAGTAGCAAAGCGAGTGCACGCACGAAAACCGAGGGCTCGATGCCCTCGGTTTTCGTTTGGAAGTCGAATTTAGTGCAAAACATCAAAAGTCGCACAAGCTAAAAGTCAGCACCTTAAGGCTCCCTTGTGCAAAGGGAGCCGGCGAGACGAAGTCTCGACTGAGGGATTGACGGTTGCAGAATAGACTGACGGTTTGATTTTAAATTCGAAATACGGAATGCGAAATTCGAAATGGATTTGGTTTTCAGTTTAGGCGTGTTTGCAGTTAATTTTGTCTTAGCCGAACCCCTCAGTCAAGGCTTCGCCTTGACAGCTCCCCTACAGGAGAGCCAAGACCGACTTTGAGCAGAAACTACATCTCGTACTCCTTGTAGCGAAGATGTTGTGGCAACATCTCGACATATGGGGTAAAGCATATGTAGGAAAAACTACCCCAAAGGAGCACAAACCGAAAATCAGAACAGGAGCGAAGAGAGTACCCTCTACGCCTCATCAACCACTATCTGTATCCACCTTCCTGCTTCCGCAAAGTCGGCGCTACGCATTCACCTCTCACGCCCTTCGGGCGCCGAGGTGCCTGCTTCGCACCGAACCCGCCCACCCACCCGCTGCCTACGGCATCGGGCACCTATAAAAAATACATTCTGCCGAATTTGGTTTGCAGTGGCGTATGAAGTTTGTGCAATATTCGAATTCATTCGATCGGCTTTGCCGACAGTCTCTTAGAGTCGCCTGATATTTTTCGAAAATTTACGACTTTTTATACCTGCCCCTCTTGAAATTTTTATTAAAAAATAGTATCATTTACTTATAAATTATATTGAGGGGTTATATCCTTTTTTTATGTATTTTTAAAGGAGGTTTTATTTTGTCCGTAGATTTACACTGTCACACAAAGCTGTCGGACGGCTCACTGGGCATAGATGATATCATTATGGTCGCCAAAAAAAGCGGTATGACGGCTATAGCTATAACCGACCACGACACTCTCGCCGGAACAAGACGGGGTCAAATGATCGGTGAAAGGCTCGGAATACAAGTTATACCGGGCGTAGAATTTTCAACATACGACCAAAAAAGAAACAGAAAAGCGCACATACTTTGCTATCTTCCCGAATATCCGGACAGGCTCGAAGGACTTTGCAAAAAGACTTCGGCGTCAAGAAAAAGAGCCGGTCAGCTTATGATACTCAAAGCGGCACAGCGTTTCCCGATAACACCCGATTTTGTCGTAAGATGCGCTTCCGGTTCGACCAACATTTTCAAACAGCATATCATGCACGCTCTCGTTGAATGCGGTTACGCCGATTCGATTTTCGGCGATCTCTTCCATGAGCTGTTTTCTTCGGAAAGCGAGAACAATATTTTGTACAGGGCAGAGTATCCCGACCCGATAACCGTCATCGACGCCATTCACGAAGCGGAGGGTATAGCCGTCTTGGCTCACCCCGGACAGTATGACAGTTTCGAACTTCTGGACGAACTTATCGAAGCGGGACTTGACGGCGTCGAAGTTTGGCACCCGTCAAACACTCCCGAACAGGTTGAGTACTTGAAAGAAAAAGCGAAAGCCAAAAAATTGCTGATGACCGGCGGTAGCGATTTCCACGGCATGTACAACGCAACACCGAGGAAAATCGGCGACTACTCGACACCTCAGGAAAATTTCGAACAACTTTTAAAGTACAAAGCAAAGAAAAAAAGACAACAGAAAAAAGCTCAGGCTCAAAACTGAAAGGCAGGTGTTCCTCATGTCAGAGAACATTAAGATTTACGGCGGTGCCAAAAACGACGACAGCTCGGATTTATCGGCTGTAATAGAAGTAATGAAGGAGCACCGTGCAAACGGCAATATTGCCAAGGCGAAAGCTCTCGGAAAAACGCTCAGTACCATCGAAATAGATGTACAGGAACTTCTTTCTTCGAAATTTATGAAGTCCGATATCATATATCAGATAAAGGTACTTTTGATTTTTGCGTTCGAATTTAACCTGCAAATGCTTATCTCGGCGCCGATACTTTCGACGACTGCGATAAATTCCATGTACGACGCAATCCAAAAAAAGTCAGCCGGATTTTATGAGAATATCTCGGACGGCGTTGCGTTCTCGTTTTATTACGCTTGCGTAAGAGACGGCGGAGATATAGCCGAAAATATCGGGAAAACTTTCGCTATGCTCTGCGCTGTACAGGATAACGACAGCTTCATCGACGCCGGTACGAAAGTGTACAACGAAGCGGTTCGGATAATTTCTAAAAAGATAGACGAGGCGGATTTTTCACTGATATGAGCGAAATTGAATTTGTACCCGATAAAAACAAAGAAAGTTACGAGTACGCAATAAGTGCGTGCCTGTGCGGAGTTTGTTGCCGATACGACGGAAAAACGAAGTGCGTCCCCGAAATTAAAAAGCTCTATGATGACGGTAAGGCGATATTGATTTGTCCCGAAGTGATGGGCGGTATGCCGACGTCGAGAAAACCGAGCGAAATACGGGGAGACAGGGTCGTAACAGCCGACGGCGACGATAACACGGACTTTTTTAAAAAAGGAGCGAATGTGGCTTTAGATCTTTGTCGAAAGTACGGGGTAAAGACAGCTATCTTGAAACAAAACAGTCCGTCGTGCGCTTCGAAACAGGTATATGACGGTTCGTTCAGCGGAAAACTCGTCGACGGAATGGGAGTTACGGCAAGGCTGTTTTTCGAAAACGGTATAAAAATAAAGTCCGAAAAGTGACGAACTTTTGACGAAAAAGCTAAATTTGTATAAAATGACGCCAAATTTGTTCAACACTTATTAAAACTAAATTAAATCACGGCGAAAATCAAAGATTTTTCTAAAAAACTCTTGAAAAGACTTTGAACCCGTGATATAATCGAAACGAAATCAAGTCATTAGTTTCTAATGATAAACAGAAATGGAGGAAAAATCTATGAAAAAGGTCATTTCGGTAGTATTGGCTATGCTCATGCTCTTTGCTTGCTTTGGAATGGTCGGTACAGCAGAAGATGCTACAACCGATGAAGTAAAGGTAGTTACTGCTTCTGATCCCAGTTGCGTTTCACTCGTATTCAATTACCTCAGCTATGACAAGGGAACAGTTTACAGTGGCAAAGACGAAGTTATCAATTCCGGTTCCAACCAAGGTTGCGTTGTTATCAGAGACGCTAATTATCAGCCGGGTAACTTTGTTCAGCTTCCCGAAATCAAGAATCCGCCCGAAGGATATGCAGGTGGCTGGTTCCTTGCAAGTGCTGAAGCAACAGGTGCTGCGTCAGGCAACACATATGCTTGCGGTTCACTGTATCAGATACCCAAAGAAGCTAAAAAGGGCGAATACATAGTATTCACTGCTGTTGTAAGACCTGTTGAAACAACATCAACAATCGTTAAGATTGTCAAGGTTTTCGCTAAGGTTATCGGCGTCCTCTTCGGCGAAGATGCAGCGAACAAGTTCCTTGATGTTATAGGTCAGATAGTTGAACTTGATTAAGATGATTTGAGAGACTTCCTCGGAAGTCTCTTTTTTCGTTTTATGGCGATTTAGGTGATTGTTGCTATAACACTCCCCCAATCTGTATAACGACCGACAGCGGAAACCAACTACAAACGCACTGACTAAAAGTCAAGGTGGCACGACGTCGGTCGTGACGCAGGGAGAAGTGGTTCGATCAGATGAGATTAGCTACACTCGCAGAGATTGACGGCTAAAGCGTGCGCAGTAGCAAAGCGAGTGCACGCACGCAAAGCAGGGGCTCGATGCCCCTGCTTTGCGTTAGAAAGTCGGTTCAGAAGAAAATTTGCAAAAGACGAAGAAATCGAGAGTCAGCACAGCGAGCGAAGCGAGCCTCGTCTCACCTTTAGGGGAGATGTCCGCCGTAGGCGGACAGAGGGGTGAAAGCATAAGCACAAGCCAACAGTGTTTTGCACGAAGTGCAAAACACTTCAAAGCCTCTCTTGTGTAAAGGGAGGTGGCACGACGCAAGTCGTGACGGAGGGATTGCAGACGCAGAAGAAACTTTATACAATTGTACAAACTAACAAGTACAACAATTCCGAATTTTGAATTTAAAATCCGATTTTTTAAACAAAATTAAATTTAGGGATTTACTTTTTCGTTTCGCTGTGATATTATAAACAAAGTTGAAACCTTTAATTCGGTACGAGATGCCGACAAGGTCACGGATAATGTGAATTACTGAGCCTTGTTGCATTTTGCGCAAGGCTCATTTTTTGCGGAGGAAATATGGAAAACGAGAAAATCATTATGGACGAAAGCACGATCGGCAGAACGCTTGCGAGACTTTCCCACGAAATAATCGAAAGAAACGCCGACACAGATGAAGTGTGCTTAGTCGGGATACGTCGCAGAGGTGTTCCTCTTGCGAAGCTCTTGGCTGAAAATATAGAAAAATTCGCCGGTGTCTCGGCGCCGATAGGAGAGCTTGATATTACCCTGTACCGAGACGATTTGACCGAAAGGTACACAGAACCGCACGTCAACAGCTCGGTTATAGATTTCGATGTCAACGCCAAAAATATAATTTTGGTCGACGACGTGCTTTACACGGGAAGAACGGCAAGAGCCGCCATGGAAGCGTTGATGGGTTTGGGAAGACCTGCGAAAATTCAGCTTGCGGTGCTCGTCGACAGGGGACACAGGGAGCTTCCCATTTGCGCAAATTACGTCGGCAAAAACATTCCGACCTCAAAGGACGAATTCGTCTGCGTCAGGCTCGACGAGGTCGACGGTACAACCGAGGTTGCGCTGAGAAAATAAGTAAATCTGTTCGCAAAGCCGAACTCAAATAAATACAAAACGGAGGATGTCAATTATGAAACTTACTTACGATGTCAAAGACAAGCCGAAATTCGGTCAGTTGATCGTTT